>CANPOS010000024.1 GCA_947575745.1 uncultured Clostridium sp. | reverse complement strand
AAGGAACAGATCCAGAAAGCAACGAATTAACAGCAACACTAACAATAAACAAAGCTGGAGTATACACATTAAAAGGAATAACATTTAATGATATTACAAAGACATATGATGAAGAAGAAGCAATAGCAACAATATCAGGAAAACTTCCAGAAGGTATCAAAGCAGAATATACAAATAACACAAGAACAAATGCAGGAAGCCAACAAGCAACAGTACAATTCATATTTGATCCAGAAAATACAGCATTGAGTGACAACTATAATACAATAGTAGTAGAAGGAACAGATGGAAACACATTAACAGCAACAATTTCAATTGATAAAGCAGATATCGACATGACAGGAGTTAACTTCAAAGATGCTACTTACACATATGATGGAAAGGCACATTCAATATTTGCAACTAACTTACCATCAAATGTACTTATAGAAGAATATATTGGAAATGAACAAACAAATGCAGGAACATATACAATAACAGTTAAGTTTAGAGTATCAAGTTCAGCATCAGTTAACTATAATACACCAGATGATATGACTGCAACTTTGAAAATAACAGCATTAGATTATAATATGTCAGGAATCTCATTTGTAGGAAAAACAGTAACATACACAGGAGAAGCTCAAAACTTGGAAATTTCTGGAATATTACCAGAAGGAGTATCTGTAAGATACGAATACAAAAATGCTAGTGGACAAATAGTAGAACCAATAAATGTAGGAGATTATACAGTAACAGCTATATTTACAGGAGATGTTAACCATAATACAATACCTAATATGACAACTTACCTAACAATTAATAGAGCAACATACGATATGAGTAAAGTAACTGTTGACAACAAGACTGTTAAGTATGGAGAAGATATAGGAGTAGTTGTTAATGGATTACCAGAAGGAGTTGCACCACAATTTGCTTATGCAAGAGAATCAGATCCAGATACTGAAATACCAGTAGCTGAAGTTAAAAATGTAGGAACTTATATAGTTACAGTAACATTTATAGGAGATGGAAATAACTATGAACCAATTACAAATATTTACAAACCATCTTTAACTATAATAAAAGCAACTTATGATTTAACAGAAGCACTTGCAACATTTACAGATATTAAAGTTGTAGAAGATGACAATCCACATCCAGTAACAGTTAATGAAAGCAAATTACCAAAAGGAGTATCTGTAAGATATGAATATTCACCAAATAGTGGAGATTCTACTCAAGCACCAATAAAAGAAGGATCATATATAGTAACAGCAATCTTTACAGGAGATGCAGATAACTATGAATTAATACCAAGTGTAACAAGAAATATTACAATTACTAAGAAGATAACACCACCAACAATAGGTAATGGAAGTCATGCACTAGATAATGTTGGATTGACTAGTTCAAAACCTTATGTATCAAATGAAGAAGTACTTGTAGATTGGTCAGATGGTACATGTGTTATAACTGATATGGAAACAGGAAAAGTAATATTAAGTGCAAGTAACAACCCTGAAAACAAACAATATACACTAGACAAAGATGGATTATATAAAGTTGTTGCGACATCAGATGAAGATACAAGCAAATTTACAGAAAGATATATTAGAGTTCGTAAAACAACTGCAAATATTGAAGTAACAGGAGACAATATTAAGATAATAGGAAAATCTATTATTGCAAATAGTGATGTTATATTAGACTTTAGTGAATATACTGCTACAGCATTAAGAAATGCTATGGATGTGCTTATTATAAAAGATACTAATGGAAACATATTAAATACTATAAAAGTTAATGATATTATTAATAATAATATGAAATATGAAATAGCACAAAAAGTAGGAGTAGATCAAAAAATAGTAGTAAGTACAGCAATTATAAAAGAAGGAACAACAAATGACTATATTATAGATTCAACAAAGTCTAAACAAATAACTATTAAAGCAAAATAATAACTTATTACAAAAAACAAAAAGAGTTAGTTCAGGCTAACTCTTTTTGCAAGTTAAGAAACGTTTTAAATTCTGTAAGCGTTCGATGAAATGCTGTATTGAAAAAACTGATCAAATCTAGAATAAAAGACTTGATCAGGAAATCTTTTTGTATTGGTTATCTATATAAATTTTAGGTAGTAAAATAAGATATATTATATTAAAATGTATCGAATTTTATAGTATATTTCAACTACAAATTAAAGGTTTTTGTTAATATTTATACATAAAAGAACAAAAGAAATTATAAAAGTATAAAATATACCCGAAATTTGTGATATATCTCATTTTTTGGCAAAATTTTATTGACAAAGATTTTTTTTATTATTATAATATAAATGAGCAATTTTATAAACTAAAGAAAGGATGGAAATAAAGTTGAATGAAGACACAAAAAAAAGACTTATTATAGGTGCTATTATATTAGTTTTGGTAATAATATTAATGGTAGTTATAATAAGTGTAGTAAAAAATAAGGATAATGTAGCAGATAATGCTAACAAAAATGAATCAGGTTATATAGATGATGTAGAACCAGAAAAGGGAACTATACCATCGCCTGATATTAATCAGTTAGTACAAGTTACAGAAGATTAAAAACTTTGTAAACATAATTAAATTATGTTTACAAAACATGCAAAAGATGATATAATAATTACATTAGACAAAGAAAAAAAGGAGAGAAAATTTCAATGAAAAAGATTAAAAATTTAGCAATAGTATTAATGCTTTTTATGATAATATTTTTATGTGGAAATGTAAATGCTGCTGGTGGATCTATGAAAGCTGGAAAAAGCAAAGTTACTGTAGGCCAAACAGTTTCAGTAACAGTTTCATTTGGTGGAAAGGTAAACTCAGCACAATTCAAATTAAGTTATGATTCAAGTAAATTTGATTATGTATCTTGTTCAGAAGGAAAATACAATCAAGGTACAAATAGATATACATATTTGGGAATGGACACAGAACCAGATTTAGCAAGTGTTACATTTACATTCAAATCAAAACAAACAGGAAGTGGAAAATTTTCATTATCAAGTGGAATGTTTAAAAATAATTCTGGCAAAGTAACAATGTCAAATTTATCAACAAGTGTAACAATTGAAGAAGTTAAATCAAATAGTAGTAGTAGTAGTAGTGGAACAAAAAAACCTACAACAACAAAAAAGCCAAATAGCACCAAAAAACCAACAAGCAATACAGGTGAGACAAATGAAGAACAAACAGATCCAATTATAGTACAAAAAGCAGAATTAATTGAAATAAGAAATTTTGTAGCAGGACTAATAGATACAGATTATACAGAGGAAAGTTGGAAAGCTTTACAAGAAGCAATAGCTAATGCAGAAGCAGCAGCAACTCAAGAAGAGTATGATGCTTTAAAAGAACAACTTTCAAAAGATGTTCTTCAAAAAGCCCCTTTTGAAAAAACAGAGCTAGATAAAGTTTTAAGAGATTTAATAGGATTACCAAAAGAGAATTATACGACAGAAACTTGGGATGCTTTACAAGCAGCAATAGTTACAGCTGATAATGCGGAACTTAAAAGTGACTATGATAAAATTAAAAATAAATTAACTATAAATGATTTAATATTAGATGAAAAAGGCTTCATTGAACAAATTATGGACGATTCATGTGGACATAAAATGATAATTTTAACACTTGCATCTGCAGTAGTAATATTAATAATAGCAATAATGATATTACTTGTTATGTATGAAAAAGCAAAAGATCCAGAAAACTTAGGAAGAAGAGCGAAATAGTAGAAAGGAGTAGAAAGATATGGCAAAAGCGAGAAGAGCAAAAAAAAGAGACATACCAAAAAAGATAATATTAGTGCCAGTTGCACTAATGGGTATAGGATTTACAGTGGCTAGCTTAAGTTCTACTAAGACAATCGATACTATTGGTACTCGGAGTAGAAACATATAATGCAAATGATTTTATTAAAGACAAATTTACAGAAAACGAAGTTAAATATTTACCAATAAAATATGATGATACAGATGAAAAAATTACAGTAGCAGATATAGAAAGAGAATTTACGGCTAGAGGATTGAAGATAGAAAGTATATCTTCTAACAAGATAACTAATGGAACACAAATTAAAACAGCAAATGCTACATATACAGTTATAATTTATGGTGATGCTGATGGAGATGGAGAAGTAAATGTATTTGATGCTAGACAAATAGTGGAATGGTTATTATATGAAAAAGAGCATAGTGTATCAGAAATCACTAGATTAGCATCAAATGTAGATAATGAAAAAGAGGATGTACTTGATATTTTCGATGCTAGAAGGATTGTAGAATTTTCATTAGGAATGAATTCAATAATAGATACTATGCCAGAATCAGATATTTCAAAAGACAAAGAAGCACCAGAGATCACATTAATTGGAGAAAAAGAAGTTTCAATTAAAGTATTTGAAGAATACAAAGATTTAGGAGCAATTGCTAAAGACAACTTAGATGAAACAATAGGAGATAAAATAGTTGTAGATACAAGCAAAGTTAATACTAATGTACCAGGAGATTATGAAGTTACATATAATGTAACAGATGCTAGTGGAAATAAAGCAAAAACAATTAAGAGAATTGTACATGTTGAAGATTATGTGACAGATATAGAAATAGATAGATATCCTAAACTTCAATATGTAGTTGGACAAGATATAACAATTGACAATATGGTAGCTTATGAAATATTAGCTTATGGTGGAAAATCTAATAAACAAATAGATGTTAAAGAAGTAAAATATACACCTACAAAAGCAACAGAAGATATGATAGGTACAACAGAAATAGTACTTGAATATAAAGGCGTAAAGAAAAGAATTACTATTGAAGTTCAAGAAAGAGTTCCAATCATTACATTAACAGGACATAATGGTTCAACAGATGTAAAGATTAGGTTAGGAGAAGACTATATAGAAGGAGCTACAGCTTTTGATGAAATAGATCAAAAACAATTACAAGTATTTATAAGTGGTACAGTTGACAAAAATACAGAAGGAAAATACACAATAACATATACATCAGAACCTAACTCTCTAGGAAAAGTTGGAAAAGTAGTAAGAACAGTAGAAGTCTGTGACTATGTAACAGATGTCGATTTTGAATTAGACGATAGTAAGTTCAAAAAAGATTATATAGAAGGACAAACAATTTCTTTAGAAGGAATTAGTGCAATTTTAACCAAAGCGAGTGGAAAAACAGAAACTGTAACAAATGGATTAAAAGCTTCAGAAGAAAAAGCAGTATATGACAGAAAAGTAGAAAGTAATAATACAGACAGAGAATTGGAAGTTACATATACAGCAATAGATCCAGTAGATGGAACAAGTACAGTATATAAGAGTACAGATAAACTTTCTGATATTAGAATAAATGTTACAAAACAATTTGAAACAGTTAATGTTATAGGAAGTACAGTAGAAAGAGGAGAAATTTTTGCAGATAATCTAGTTGCGACAGTAGAACAAGGAACAAATGAAGATGATATTAGCATAGATAAATTAGAGGTAAAAGTTACTCCTACAGAAAAAGATGAACATGGATGTGAAACAAAAGCATGGCTAGAAGAGTCAAATACAGAACCAGGTGCATTAGATGTTCACTTTAGAGGAATTAAAGACAATACTAGATATACAATTACATTAACACCAAAAACAGATTCAAAATATAAACAAGCAAAAACATTTACATTTATAACTACTGGAAGCAATGAAGTAAATTCAGTAAAAATAAATGGAATTAAGAAAGCTGATGGAAAAGCTTTAGAAGAATTCAGAAGAGATAATGGTGAAATTGTAAACGGATTTAAAGTAGGAGAAAGTATAGTTGCTGATTTAAGTTTATTCCATAATTATCAATATAATGGTCATAAACATGAAGTAGAATTATCAAATGTTCCAGTTGATAAAATTAATGCAAAGGTTATAGATGATTTAAATACAGAAACAGAAGTTACAGGAATAACTACAAGAGTAGTTGAAAAGGAAGGAAAACTAGTAGTAGAAATTAATTCTGCAACTAATGCACCATCAAATAAAAATGGAACAAAGATAATTATTAAAGTTACTGCAATAGATCCTAATGATGCAACTAATAATTATTCATCAACAAGAGAAATATATATATTTGAGAAATCAAAATATACTGTACAATTGAATGAGGACAGCAAACAAGATATAACATTAAGCTTGAAGGACATAAAAACAAGTAATGGCTATGAAATGAAGAAATTTGGAAATGATGTTTATACATTATTACCAGTATCTATAAGAGATCAATACAATAATGAAAAAGATATAACTGCAAATGACATATCAACAGATAATGCAGATATTCAGAATGGTAAATTAGTATTCTATGATGGTATAACAACAGCTTCTGGCAAAAACTATATAAAAACAATAGCTTTAAAATCAAAGACAGAAGAAGCAAAAGCAGGAGATAAAGTAAAATTTGTAGGAATTGCAATTAGAGATTTACCAGAAATCGCAAGTGAAGAAGATTTACTAGAAACAAAAACAATCAAAGTATACTTTGAAAAGAATCAAGTTAGAGAATACAGTACAATAAAAATATTAAGAAAAGATATTTCAAACCTAGAATACACAAAGGATACTGATGCAAATCATGATGCTGGAGAAGTAGAGTGTTATGACGATATAGCAATTGGAAAGGTTAAGTCAGGATCAAGACAAGAGGCGCTTACAGTTAGAGACCTTTCAAGAATAGGAATTATAGTAAAAAAAGGAAACGGAACTCCTGAGAAACTAATAGATACAAATGGAACAACAAGTTCAAAACCTAATGAAGTGGAATTGATATCAAAGAATAAAGATTTTGGAGCTAGTATAGTATTTGAAGGAGATGGAGAAGTTGCAATTTCATTCTGGGCAAAGAATGAAGGAACATTAGATAACAAGTACCTTATAACACCATATATAGTAATTGGAGAAGGAAGCAATAGAACAGAAAAAGTTATGGATGAAGGAAAATATGTAACAGTAATTGAGAATGAAGAAGTAAACAAAGTAACATTTACTGATGAAAATGGAACAGAGTTACAAGAAGGAAAATTTGGAACAGTTGACTTTGGACCAGAAGTAAATAAGACACTTAAAGTAAACTTCTATCATAAATATGAAAAAGCAATAGACAAAATAGGAGAAGCAGATAATAGAATAATAACAAATGTTAAACGTAGTGAAGTTAGAACTCCTAAAGCTACAGATGCAAATAATCAGATAGATAAAACATTTATTATAATTACTAAAGGTGGTAAAGACTATGAGACAGAAAATGTTGATGATAATAATACATTAAATCCTTCTATAAAAGATGATTATGTTACAAAAATAAGTGTAGCACTTAAAGAAAATGCTGATACTACTGGAACAGTTAAATTCTCAGTTATAGTAAATAATGATACATTTGATTTTACAGGAACAGTAGGAAGAAGATTAGAAGTAGATAGTGTAGAGTTTGGAACAGCAGAACAAAAAGCAAATGGAATTAAAATATATACAAAATCAGAAGCAGATAGTGCAGAACTTAGAGCAAAATTAGCTAGTAAAGAAGTTATAAAAGGCGATGATGATATATACTATACAGTAGTTCCAATAAAATTCAAATCAGGAACAAGAGAAATTGGTTCAAACATTAAAGCAGATGATATATCAAATACACCAGATGCAACAATTTACTTAGAGGATAACCTTAAAGATTCTGATTTAGGAATTGTAGTTCAAGCTATTGGACTAGATAAAGATAGAAGACAAGTAAGTGGAGAAAAAGATATTTATTATATTGGAATTGGTGTAATGAGTGATTATTATGAATATGTATTTGGAGGCAACACTGATTTAGGACCACTTAGCCTTGACGATTGTTCAATAAAATGTAAATTCAACTTTACTAACCAAGCAGGTAGCCAAGAAACATTTAATAAAACATTTAAGTTTAATATAACAAGTGACTATAATGATTAAAAATATTCTAAAAATAAGACAGGGAAAAAATCCCTGTCTTATTTGCATTTTTTGCAAAAAAACATATAAATTCGCCAAAACCCCTTGACAAAAGCAAAAAAATAGTGTAAAGTATAATAGCATTACAGTGAAAAGGAAGTTAGTAAGTTATGGAAAAAAATGTTCAAATAGGAATACTCTGTGACATATATGGAGAACTATTAACAGAAAAGCAGAAAGAGATATTAGACCTTTACTATAACAATAACTTATCACTTGCTGAAATTGCAGAAGAAATGAATATAACAAGGCAAGCTGTAAAAGATAGTATTTCGAAAGGAGAGAAGAGACTTTTTCGGTTTAGAAGAAAAGCTAGGAATTATGAAAAAGGAACAAAGACAAGAAAAACAGATACAAAAGATATTATCAGAATTATCAGCAATCCAACAAGAAGATACAGACGAAAAAATCGAAAACATTTTAAATAATGTGATGCATGAATTAGAGTGTTTAGTATAAGAGGGAGGAGAGGTTATGGCATTTGAGGGATTAAGTACACGTCTACAAGGAATAACTAAAAAGCTTAGAGGAAAAGCAAGAATAACTGAAAGTGACTTAAAAGAAATTCTAAGAGAAGTAAAACTTGCACTACTAGAAGCAGATGTAAACTATAAAATAGTAAAAGAATTTATATCTGAGATAGAAACAAAAGCCTTAGGACAAAATGTCCTAACCTCACTTACTCCAGGGCAACAAGTAATAAAAATAGTTAAAGACGAGCTTATAGAATTACTTGGAGGGGTAGAAAGCAGAATTAATTTTACTCCAAATCCACCAACAGTAATTATGCTAGTTCGGACTTCAAGGTTCGGGAAAAACAACAACAGCAGGAAAACTTGCTAATCTACTTAGAAAACAAGGTAAAAAGCCTTTACTTGTTGCATGTGATGTGTATAGACCAGCAGCTATAAAGCAATTACAAGTAGTAGGAGCATCACTTAATATTCCAGTATTTGCAAATGAAAGTTCAAAAGATGTAGTTCATATTGCAAAACAAGCAATGAATATGGCTATTTCAAAACTAAATGATGTAGTTATATTAGATACAGCAGGAAGATTACACATAGACGAAGAACTAATGCAAGAACTTCAAAATGTAAAGCAAGGGGTAAAACCACATGAAATACTTTTAGTAGTAGACAGTATGACGGGGCAAGATGCAGTAAATGTTGCAACAAGTTTTAATGAAAAACTTGGAGTAGACGGAGTTATACTTACAAAACTAGACGGAGATACACGTGGTGGTGCAGCACTTTCAGTCAAAAAAGTCACAGGAAGACCAATAAAGTTTGCAGCAACAGGAGAAAAACTCAGTGATATAGAGGTATTCCACCCAGATAGAATGGCAACAAGAATTCTAGGTATGGGAGATGTCTTATCAATAATAGAAAAGGCTGAGGAGGCTTTTGATGAGCAAGAAGCAATAGAACTTGAAAAGAAATTAAAAAAACAAGAATTTGACTTAGACGATTATTTAACACAATTAAGACAAATTAAGAAAATGGGTTCATTTTCGTCATTACTTAAAATGATACCTGGTATGAATAAACTAGGAGATATAAAAGTAGACGATAAAGAATTTGTTAAAATAGAAGCTATGATTTGTTCTATGACTAAGAAAGAAAAAAGAAATGTTAAGATATTAAATGGAAGTAGAAGACAAAGAATAGCAAAAGGTTCAGGAACAACTGTACAAGACATAAATAAGTTCATCAAGTCTTTTGAATTAACTCAAAAAATGATGAAGCAGATGAATAATAAAAAAGGCGGAATGAAAAATGCTATGAAAAACTTAAATATGAATGACTTAAAGAACCTTAAGATTTAGTTATTAATTTTTTATTTATATTGTAAGAATTTTCAAGCGGTAGCGAAGGAAAGCTCTGTACAAGATAAATATGCGAATGTTACAATTCCTTAATTTATTTAGAAATTGTTAATTCGTTTCATATAATAAAAATCCTTTAGGAGGTGAAAACAAAAATGGTAAAAATTAGATTACAAAGAGTAGGAAAGAAAAAAGCTCCTTTCTATCATATAGTAGTTGCTGATTCAAGATCTCCAAGAGACGGTAAAATAATTGAGCAAATCGGAACATATGATCCTATGACAGAACCAGCTAAACTTTCTTTAGACAAAGAAAAATGTGATACTTGGATAAAAAATGGAGCAAAGCCAACAGATACAGTAAAAGCTTTAATAGAAAAGGCTTAGGACTAACTTTTAGGAGGAAAGACAATGAAAGAAATTTTACAAACAATTATTGAAGGCCTTGTAGAAAACAAAGAAGCAATACAAATAAACCAAGTTGATGGTGAAAGAAGTATTGTATTTGAAGTAAAAGTTGCAGAAAAGGACATGGGCAGAGTAATTGGAAAAGAAGGTAGAATTGCAAAAGCAATAAGAACAATTTTTAAGGCAGTTGCTGCCAAAGAACAAAAGAAAGTTACAATTGAGTTTATAGACTAATAGGTTGGAGGATAAATATGCAAGACTTATTAGAAATAGGGCAAATAGTTAACTATTATGGAATAAAAGGTTTTCTAAAGGTTGTACCATATACAGACGACATTACTAGATTTGATGATTTAAAAAAAGTATACATTGAAAGAAATAAAAAGCTACAAGAAATGGAAATAGAAGAAGTCAGATATCATAAAAATTTAGTTTTGCTAAAGCTAAAAGGAATAGACGATATTAACCAAACTTCAGAATATAAAAACTGTTTAATCAAAATAGATAGAAAAGATGCAGTAGAGCTTCCAGAAGATACTTACTTTATAGTAGATTTAATAGATATGGAGGTTTATACAGATGAAAACAAACTATTAGGTAAAATAGTTGATGTATTTCCAACAGGTAGTAATGATGTATATGTTGTAAAAGATGAAATTGGAAAACAAACATTACTTCCAGCAATAGGCGATGTAATAAAAAATGTAGATGTAGCAAATAAAAAGATGGTGGTACATCTTATGGATGGCTTAGGAGAGTAAAATGAAGTTTAGTGTACTTACACTTTTTCCAGAAATGTTTGATATATTAAAAACAAGTATAATTGGAAGAGCAGTAGAAAAAGAACTTATAGAGATTGAAACGATTAATATACGAGACTTTTCAAAAAACAAGCATAAAAAGGTAGACGATACACCCTATGGTGGAGGAGCAGGTATGGTAATGATGCCAGAGGTAGTATATGATGCATATAAGTCGATAAAGACTGAAAATGCAAAGGTAATCTATCTTTCTCCACAAGGAAAAGTATTAAATCAAGAAAAGGTAAAAGAGCTAAGCAAAGAAAAACATATAATATTACTTTGCCGGACATTATGAGGGAATTGACCAAAGAGTTTTGGACGAGATTGTAGATGAAGAAATCTCCATTGGAGATTATGTTTTAACAGGAGGGGAACTTCCTAGCATGGTGCTTATAGATTCTGTTTCAAGGTATGTTGACGGAGTTATAAATAAAGAATCAATAGAAGAAGAAAGTTTTTCAAATGGTAATTTGCTTGAATATCCTCAATATACAAGACCAGAAGAATTTCATGGAGTTAAAGTTCCAGAGGTTTTATTAAGTGGACACCATGAAAATATAGAAAAATGGAGAAAAGAAAAATCTTTAGAAATAACTAAGAAAAAAAGACCAGAAATAAGATAATTCTAAAAACACAGTGATTTAAGAAATATCTTATGCAACTTAAAGCAAAGCCAAAGTTGTATGAATTAAAATATAGAAAGAAGGAGAAAAGAATAATGGACATAATTAAATCTATCGAACATGAACAATTAAAAGACAAAGTTCCAGTATTGGATGTAGGAAATACAGTAAGAGTTCATGCAAAGATAAAAGAAGGAAACCGTGAAAGAATTCAGGTATTCGAAGGTATTATAATTAAAAAACAAGGTGGAGGATTAAATGAAACATTTACAGTAAGAAAAATATCTTATGGTGTAGGTGTTGAAAAAACATTCCTTTTACATTCACCAATGGTTGAAAAAGTAGAAGTAGTAAGAGTTGGTAAAGCAAGAAGAGCAAAACTTTACTATTTAAGAGATAGAATAGGTAAAGCTGCTAGAACTAAAGAAAAAATAGGAGCAAGAATTGAAACAAAGGAAATTACTATAAAAGAAGCTATTGCTGAAGAAGCAGTAGTGCCAGAAGCTACAGAAACTGTAGAAGAAGTAAAAGAAGCTCCAGTAGAGAATGTTCAAGCTGAAGAAGTAGAAAAACCAGCTATTGAAACAGAAACACCAGTTGTAGAAGAAACAATTGATACAGTTACAGAAGAACCTACAACAGAAGTAAAAGAATAAAAATAAGATTATAAAATGTTAAAAAGACTAGTAGATAAATATATTTTACGGTAGTTCCGCGTAGTATGGAAGCGAACTTAGAAACTGTTAGAGCTTTTGCTCTTATAGTTTCTGTGAGACGACCAACAAGGAACAAGTAAAATATATTTATCTACTAGTCTTAATTAATACATTAATAAAAAATTAATAATCTCTCTATTTTTTCTTAATAAATTTTCTGGTATAATATAACTATATAAAAACTAATAATATGAGATAAAAAGGGGAAAATTTTATGTATAATATTTTAGTATGTGATGATGACAAAGAAATAGTAAAAGCCATAGAGATATATTTAAACAAAGAAAATTACAATGTACTTAAAGCATATAACGGAGAAGAATGTTTGAAGATATTAAAAGAAAATACAATACATTTAGTAGTATTAGACATAATGATGCCAGTAAAGGATGGAATAGAAACAATAGAGGAGATTAGAAAAGAATATACAATTCCAGTAATAATGTTATCAGCAAAATCTGAAGACGAAGATAAAATAGCAGGATTAAATATAGGAGCGGATGACTATGTTACAAAGCCATTTAATCCATTAGAATTGATCGCAAGAGTAAATTCTGGAATAAGAAGATATACAACACTTGGAAATTTAAAACACGAAGAAGAAAAGAATATATATAAATCAGGTGAACTTATAATAGACGATAATTTAAAAAAGGTAGTAGTAGAAGGAAAAGAGGTAAAGTTAACTCCAACAGAATATAACATATTAAAATTTTTAACTAGGAACAAAGGAATAGTATATTCAATAGAGCAAATATACGAAAATGTATGGGAAGATGAAGCATATGGTGCAGAAAATATAATAGCTGTACATATAAGACACATAAGAGAAAAAATAGAGATAAACCCTAAAGAGCCTAAGTATTTGAAGGTTATTTGGGGCGTAGGCTACAAGATTGAAAAACTTTGAAATATATCAGCATCTTGCGTCGTTAAATTTGACATTAAAAATCCTCAACATGCAAATAGCATGCCTTCGGTTTTTAAGTCAAATTTGCCTAGCAATATACTAATCTATTTCAAAGTTTCAAAGTGCTAAATTATCAAGAAAGGAGTGCTTGGATATATGAAAGAAAATAAAGCATTAAAGATTATAAGTTATATAGTACTTCCAATATTTATTGCAGTAATTATTATATCAATAATATATACTTTTGCTAAAGACTCTTATGTAAAACGTATGGATAGTTATTTTGAAACTACATCATTTACAAGTGATTATATGACACTTTTGAGTAAACTTACAAGAACAACCATATATATAGATGATTATTATACATATATAGAAGATGGTGACCAAAAAATCTATTTTATAGATATAAATGACTATAATTATGACACTAGATTAAAAGATAACTATGTTCTAATAATATATGGAAACAAAGCAATTACAAATGTAAATAGAGAAGGATTAAATACAATAGAAGATATAAAAAATACAATAGAAGAAATGGAACGGTGAAAAAGTAAATATTGTAAAAGGAAGAGCAGATACAACTTCTTTAGTACGGAAATTTAAGCAATTACAGAAATTTATTTAATTATAATTATTACTATACTGAAGAAGATGTTGATTATTATTCTATTGTAGCAACTGAACAAGCTAATGTAAAAAGGCTTTATGAGACCAGTAGTTATGAAGATTTTGAGATTTATTCAACCTACAAAAGGGAATATATATTAAATGACTATGACAATTTGGCATTAGAAATCCTAGACAAGACTGCAAAAAATGAAAACTTAATATATTTTGCACTTCCAATTTCTAGTGTAATGGTAATAATAATTTCAGCATATTTAGTTATGTCAGTAGGACATACAAAAGGAAAAGAAGGCATAGACATAAATGATTTTGACAAAGTACCATTCGAGATATTATTTGTTATAGTAATGATTATCACATGGATAGGCTTCATTGTAGTTGAAACATTTGGAGAAACTAGGATGGAGGAGTATTATAAGCTTATGCTTAGTGGTATAATAACAGCATATTTTGTTGTATATACAGCAGCAATAATACTTATTACAACATTTGTAAAAAGAATAAAAGCTAAAGTTTTAATGAAGACCAGTATTACAGGAAAAGTTACATTATGGATATGGGAATTTACTAGAAAAACAGTAAATAAAATAGATAATGCACTTAAATTATTTACAGCATCAAGAAAAAATGCAACTAAGTTAATTCTTTTAATTGCAGTATATATTTTAGTAATGTTAATAACACTTGGAATAATAGGCCCATTTTCACCTTTTTTTGCAATAATTTCATGTTTAGCAATTACAGCATATGCTTTAAACCAAATAGTTAAAAGAATAAATAGTTTTGAAACAGTAGAAAAGCATTTAAAAGAAATGTATGAAGGAAATAATAGTGATAAAATAGAAGTAGAAAGTCTTACACCAGAATTTCATAATATGGCAGGGTATATAAATGACATTTCAAATGGATTTGAAAGTGCAATAGAAGAGGGCATAAAGAGCGAAAAAATGAAAACAGAGCTTATAACAAATGTATCACATGATATAAAAACTCCACTTACTTCAATTATTAACTATGTAGATTTATTAAAACAAGAAAACATAGAAAATGAAAAAGCTAAAGAATATATAGAAATATTAGAAGCTAAGTCACATAGGCTAAAAAGGTTAACAGAAGATTTAGTAGAGGCATCAAAAGCATCTTCTGGAAATCTAAAATTAAATTTGGAAAAAATAAATATAGCAGAATTGATAAATCAAACAACAGGAGAATTTGAAGACAAATTTAAAGAGAGTGGATTAGAAGTAGTTACAAAATTGCCACAAGATGAAGTATATATTGAAGCAGATAGTAGATATATGTTCAGAGTAATAGAAAATATATTTAGCAATATATCAAAATATGCAGCAAAGAATTCAAGAGTTTATATAGATATTATGACTTATGGAGATAAAGTTAGTATCTCTATAAAAAATATTTCAGCTGAAAAGTTAAATATTAGCCCAGAAGAACTTATGCAAAGATTTGTAAGAGGAGATAGATCAAGAACAACAGAAGGAAGCGGATTAGGTCTTTCTATATCAAAAGATTTAACAGAATTACAAAAAGGAAAATTTGAAATCCAAATCGATGGAGACTTATTTAAAGTAGAGTTAGAGTTTGAAATGATATAAAAAAGGTGAATATGATTTGGGGTGATTTTGGGGACGGACTCAAAAATCACCCCAAACCCTTGTTTTTTATTTTGAAATATTGTATAATTATCTCCATGGGGGTAAATTATGAACGACAAAATAATTATAAAAGGTGCAAAAGAACATAATTTAAAGAATATAAATTTAGAGATACCAAGAGATAAACTAGTTGTAATAACAGGGCTTTCAGGCTCAGGTAAATCTTCACTTGCATTTGATACTTTATATGCAGAAGGACAAAGGAGATATGTAGAAAGTTTATCTTCGTATGCAAGGCAATTCTTAGGTATGATGGAAAAACCAAATGTTGAGTCAATAGATGGCTTATCACCAGCAATATCAATAGATCAGAAGACTACTTCTAAAAATCCACGTTCAACAGTAGGAACAGTTACAGAGATATATGATTATATACGTTTGTTATATGCAAGAATAGGAACAGCATATTGTCCAAATTGTGGAAAAAAAATAGAAAAACAAACACTAGATCAAATAGTTGATAATATTTTAGAATTAGAAGAAGGAACTAAGATACAAGTTTTAGCTCCTATTATTCGTGGAAGAAAAGGAGAATTTGTAAAACAAATTCAAGCTTATCAAAAAGAGGGATTTGTTCGTGCTAGAATTGACGGAGAAGTAGTAGAGCTTACAGATGACTTAAATATAGACAGAAAGAAAAAGCATAATATAGAACTTGTAGTAGATAGATTAGTAATAAAAGAAGGCATCAGAAATAGGCTTGCAGAATCAGTAGAAATTGCTTTAAAACATGCTAATGATTTAGTTTTAATTGATGCAAATGGAAAAGAAGAAAAGTTATATAGTTGTAATTATGCATGTCCAGATTGTGGGATAAGCTTAGGAGAATTATCTCCAAGAATGTTCTCATTTAATAATCCATTTGGTGCATGTCCAACATGTACAGGAATAGGTTATTTAATGAGGATAGATGAAGATTTAATCATACCAGATAAAAATAAAACTTTATACGATGGTGTTAAAGCTTTTGGATCAAGTACAATGAAAAAAAGTGAAACAATGGCAAAGATGTATTTTGAAAGTATAGCTAATCATTATGGAGTAGATATATCAAAGCCTATAAAGAAGCTTCCAAGAGATTTTTTAGATAAAATTCTTTATGGAACAGGAACAGAAAATATAGACTTTGAGTATGAATCTTATGCAGGAGTTAGAAAATTTAAGGCTCCATTTGAAGGAGTAATTCCAACACTAGAAAGAAGACATAATGAAACAAAATCTCAAGGAATGAGAGATTTTTATGAAATGTACATGAGCAATAGTGATTGTCCTACATGTAATGGAGCAAGACTAAAAAAAGAAAGTCTATCAGTAAAGATAAAAGATAAAAATATAAAAGAACTTACAGATATGTCGATTGTTGCTATAAAGAAATTCTTGAATTCATTAGAATTATCTGCAAAAGACAAAATGATAGCTGACCAAATTTTTAAAGAGTTAGATAAAAGACTACAATTTTTAATAGATGTAGGACTAGAATATTTAACTTTATCGAGAGCTGCTGGGACTTTATCAGGAGGAGAAGCACAAAGAATAAGGCTTGCAACTCAAATTGGTTCTAGCCTAACAGGAGTATTATATATATTAGATGAACCAAGTATTGGTTTGCATCAAAGAGATAATGACAAATTAATTGCAACATTAAAGAAGCTAAGAGACTTAGGAAATTCTGTACTTGTTGTAGAACATGACGAAGACACTATGTATGCAGCAGACCAATTAATAGATATTGGACCAGGACCACGGAGTACATGGAGGAAATGTTATAGCACAAGGAACAGCAGAAGAGGTAAAATTGGTAGAAAACTCTATAACAGGACAATATTTAAGTGGAAGGAAAAAGATAGTAGTTCCAAAGAAAAGAAGAAAGTCAAATGGAAAATCTATTGAGATAATGGGAGCTTCAGAAAATAACTTAAAAAATATAAATGTAAAAATACCACTTGGCGTATTTACTTGTGTAACAGGAGTTTCAGGATCAGGAAAATCTACTTTAGTTAATGAAGTACTATATAAAACAGTAGCAAAGGAAATAAATAAAGCAAATGAAAGACCTGGTAAATGTAAAGGTATAAAAGGAATTGAAAATATAGACAAAATCATAAATATAGATCAATCTCCAATAGGAAGAACTCCACGTTCAAATCCAGCAACATATACAGGGGTATTTGATATTATACGTGATTTATTTGCAACAACAAATGAAGCGAAGATGAGAGGATATCAAAAGGGAAGATTTAGTTTTAATGTTCCAGGAGGAAGATGTGAAGCTTGTCAAGGAGATGGAGTTTTAAGAATAGAAATGCACTTCTTACCAGATATATATGTACCTTGTGAAGTTTGTAAAGGAAAAAGATATAATCAAGAAACATTGGAAGTAAAATATAAAGGAAAAACGATAGCAGATGTTTTAGATATGACAGTTGAAGAAGCTTTAGAATTTTTCGAAAATATTCCAAGAATTAAACAGAAAATTCAGACACTTGCAGATGTAGGACTTGGATATATAAAACTAGGACAACCTTCAACAACACTTTCAGGAGGAGAAGCACAAAGAGTTAAACTTGCAACAGAATTATCTAAAAAGGCAACAGGAAAAACATTATATATATTAGACGAACCAACAACAGGGCTTCATATTGCAGATGTTCATAAATTAGTAGATATACTACAAAGACTAGTAGATACAGGAAATAGTATTATAGTTATTGAACATAACTTAGACTTGATTAAAACATGTGACTATATTGTTGACTTAGGTCCAGAAGGCGGAGAAAATGGTGGAACAGTATTACAAGTTGGAACACCAGAGCAGGTAGTAAAAAATGAAAAAAGCTATACAGGTAAGTTCTTAAAAAAATATTTGAATTAAAAGGAAAAGGTATTTCGAGTTTCGAAATACCTTTTAAACAATTAATGATTATTGTTTTCGTTTTGGTTGTTGTTATTATTTTTGTTATTGTTGTTGTTTTTGTTTTGGTTGTTATTCTTTTTTTCTTTAGACATATCTAAATGCACCTCCATACAAATTTTCTATATTTATAGTATTGACATAAAATAATAAAATATACGTCAAATGAAATAAAGATATTTTTTTGAAAAAATGTAAATGGTATCTATCTCAAATCTTGACTTTTAAAGCAAAAAAAGATAAAATAGAAGAATAAATTATAAGGATGTTGAATTATGAAAGAAACGATTTTTTTAATAATAGGATTAGTTCTTGCAACAGTAGGTGTAATACTTGTTTTTGACGCAAGAGGAATATCAAAAAAAATATTTGGATTTGGGGATCAAAATGAAGCAACAGCAGGACTTAAGATTTTAGGTTTCATTATGGGAATGATAGGAACTCTTATTATATATTTTAATTAAAAGGAAATATAAAAATGACACAAGAGCAAAAAAAGAAAAATATTAAAAAGAAAAAAATGATTATCATTGTAGGATTTATAATACTTTTACTACTTATACTAGCTATAATTGGTGGAACAGTTTTCTATTTTATGGGAAAAAATAAAGAATTAGACAAGAAGGAAGGTAATACACTATATTATAGTGAAAACGAAAAAGGAGATGACGAAAACAACGTGTTAGTAGTAGAATTAGGCGGAGATAATCAAAATGATAACACAAATGAAGTAAATAGTACAAATGAGGAAAATCAATCAGACAAAAAGGATGAAGGATCAAAGACTACTAATAAAACAAATAGTGAGCAATATTATATAAAAATAAATAATCAAGCAAATGTTGTAACAATATATAAAAAAGATTCGAATGGTAAATTTACAGTACCTGTTAAAGCAATGATATGTTCTATCGGAACTGCAACACCAGAATCAGGAGTATATAAAATGTCAGATAAATATACTTGGAGATTATTGCAAGGGAATGTATATGGGCAATATGCTTGTAGGATTACAGGACATATATTATTCCATTCAGTACCATATGAAAAACAAGATAAATCAACACTAGAGTGGTGGGAATATGATAAACTTGGGACAAAAGCTTCTCTTGGGTGTATAAGGCTTAAAGTAGAAGATGCAAAATGGATATATGATAATTGTGCAAAAGGAACACAAGTAGAATTTTATTCAGACTCAAACCCAGGACCACTTGGAAAACCTAGTGCACAAAAAATTAGTGAAGATGAAGCTGTCAGAAATTGGGATCCAACAGACCCAGATAAGAATAATCCGTGGAAAAACTATAAAAAGGATTCAAAAGATAATAATACAGTAAAAGAAACGAGTACTAAACCAACACAAAACACAACAACTTTGAAAGATACAAACACAAATGTCGTCAGCAAGAATGAAATCACTACCACAACTTCGAAAAATGAACGTGCAAGCGAATTGGAATCAAACAATGAAATCTAATTATAAATACCAATTGATTATAAAGCTTTTTCCGATAGACGCCTAAGGTCCCGCTCTATGAAATGTTTTAGCTTTAGCTAAATACATTTCGTTGAGTGGGGACGCAAGGAAAAAATTTATAATCAATTGGTAAACTAATAAAAAAAGGAGAGGATAACTATGTTAAACAAGTACGAACCAAGTGAATTTGAAGAAAACTTGTATAAAGAATGGAACGAAAGAGGATATTTTACTCCTGTCGTGGATAAAAGTAAAACTCCATATACAATAGTAATACCACCACCAAACGTAACAGGAAAATTACATATGGGACATGCTTTAGTTATGACTCTTCAAGATATATTAATAAGATATAAAAAATTAAGAGGATTTAATACTCTATGGATACCAGGAACAGACCATGCAGCTATTGCAACAGAAGTAAAAGTAGTAGAAAAGTTAAAAAAAGAAGGTAAGACAAAAGAACAAATTGGAAGAGAAGGTTTTCTAAAAGAGGCGTGGGACTGGACACATGAATATGGAGGAACAATAATAAAACAACTAAAAAGCTTAGGGTGTGCTTGTGACTGGACAAGAGAAAGATTTACCTTAGATGAAGGATTATCAAAAGCAGTTGAAAAAGTATTTATAGATATGTACAATAAAGGTGCAATATATAGAGGAAATAGAATGATAAATTGGTGTCCTACATGTAAAACCTCTTTATCAGATGCAGAAGTAGAATTTGCAGAAGAACCTACACATCTTTGGCATATAAGATATTATACAAAAGACAAAAAAGAATATGTAACAGTTGCAACAACAAGACCAGAAACAATGTTAGGAGATACAGCTGTTGCAGTTCATCCAGATGATGAAAGATACAAAAATATGATAGGAAAAACAGTAATTCTTCCTATTGTAAATAAAGAAATTCCAGTTATAGCAGACGAATTTGTAGAAAAAGAATTTGGAACAGGTGTCGTTAAACTTACTCCTGCACATGACTTTAATGATTATGAAGCAGGAATAAGACATAATCTAGAAGTAGTAGAAGTATTTGATGAAAAAAATATCATGCTAAATGTTGTACCAAAATATAAAGGTATGAATTTGAGTGATGCAAGAAAAGCAATAGTAAGCGACCTAGAAGAATTAGGCGTATTAGAAAAAATAGAAGACTACACACATAATGTTGGAAAATGTTATAGATGCCATAATACAGTAGAGCCAAGAATATCAATGCAATGGTTTATGAAGATGGACGAGCTTGCAAAACCTGCAATAGAAGTAGTTAAGTCAGGAAAAATAAGATTTGTACCAGAAAGATTTGAAAGAACATATTTCCATTGGATGGAAAATATAAAAGATTGGTGTATATCAAGACAAATATGGTGGGGACATAGAATTCCAGCATATCATTGTAAAGAGTGTGGAGAGATAACAGTAGAAGAAAAAGCACCAAATAAATGTCAAAAATGTGGAAGTAGCAATATATATCAAGATCCAGACACTTTGGATACATGGTTTAGTTCTGCACTATGGCCATTTTCAACAATGGGTTGGCCAGAAGAAACAGAAGACTTTAAATATTTCTATCCAACAAATACATTAGTTACAGCATATGACATAATATTCTTCTGGGTTGCAAGAATGATATTTTCTGGACTAGAACATACAAAACAAATACCATTTGATACAGTATTTATGCATGGATTAGTTAGAGATGCACAAGGAAGAAAAATGTCAAAGAGTTTAGGGAATGGAATAGACCCAATGGATATAATAAACAAATATGGGGCAGATAGTTTAAGATTTTCTCTTGTTCAAAATATGACACTTGGAAATGACGTAAAATATTCAGAGGATAAAGCAGCATCAACAAAGAATTTTGCAAACAAGATATGGAATGCGTCTAAATTTGTTTTAGCAAATATAGACGAAAGTTTAAAAGATTGTAAAGAAGAAAACTTGAGAATAGAGGACAAATGGATACTAAATAAATTAGACAAGTTGGTAGTAGAAGTAACAAACCACATTGAGAAATATGAAATCGGAATTGCAGCAACAAAGATATATGACTTTGTTTGGAGTGAATTTTGCGATTGGTATATAGAAATAGTAAAACCAAGACTATATAGTGAGAATGCTCAGTCAAAGAAAGAAGTAATGTATACATTAAATTATGTACTTAAAACCTCTTTAAAATTATTACACCCATTTATGCCATTTATAACAGAAAAAGTATATAGAGAACTAATAGTAGACAAAGATAGTATAATGTTAGAAGCTTGGCCAGAAATAAAGGAAAACTTTAAATATAACGAAGAAGAAGAAAACATAGAAGTACTTAAAAACATAATTGTAAATATTAGAAATATAAGGGCTAATATGAATGTTGTTCCTAGCAAAAAGACAAAGATTATATTTTTTACAACAAAATATAAAAAGCTATTAGAACAATCAAATGAGTTTTTAAAAAAACTTGGATTTGCTGATAGTATTGAGATTCGAGAAGATAAAAAAGATATACCAAGTAATGCAATTTCAATAGTTCAAGAAGGAGTAGAAGTATTTATACCATTTGAAGAATTAGTAGATATAGAAAAAGAACTAGAAAGGCTAAACGGAGAAAAAGAAAAACTAGAAAAAGAAGTTGAAAGAGCAACTAAAATGCTTGCAAATAAAGGATTTGTAGAAAAAGCACCTAAAGAGAAGATAGAAGAAGAAGAAGAAAAACTTAAAAAATATAAAGAAATGTTAGAAACAGTTGAAAAAAGAATAAATGAGTTAAATTAGACAATTTTATGTAAATGTGATATAATAAATATTAAGCACCTTATACTAGGTGTAAAGAACACTACACATTTAGGGTCTAGTCAACCCGCTTAGGATAAAAAGCAGTATACTATAAGCCTAAGTCAAAAGGAGAAAAATTTTATGAACGATTTCAAGAAATTCTTGGAAGAACTTCCGGAAATTACCAAAAAGGCAAGGCTTGCAGACGAGAGCATCAGCCTTGATGATCTCACGGATAAGGAGAAGCAAGACACTTTCATACGGCTTGTTTTCTTGAGAGATGCCACCATCAGTCTTATCCAGAAACTCCAGGAAGACTTGAACAAGCACACTGGAATGTGGAGGGTAACACAACCCGCTCCTGCGATGATTGTTCACTATGGCAACCTGGATGAGTTTAAGGACATCCTCAATGCTGTGTTCGATCAATTTGGTAATGTCCGTGAAGAGGACGGCGAAAAGTAAACGACTATCTCCATTATCAATCCCCCTGCTTTCTAAGCAGGGGGATTGACGTATATATAGAAAAATATTTATTTGTTTAAAATTAGTTAAATTGTAGAATACTGATAAAGAGGTGAAAGATATGGGATTAATATTTGAAATTTTAAAATTTATAATTTTCTCTTTGATAATAGTATATGTGTCAAAGGAAATACTTGTAAAACTCCTAAGAAAACTTGCAGAAATACTTGATTTAAGTCCAAAAGCAGTTGGAAATGTAGCAGGAGTTGCAACTTCTATGCCAGAGCTTCTTACAGTATTTTTTTCATCAATGCAAGGATTATTTAGTGCAAGTATATATAATATAATAAGTTCAAATGTAATAAATCTAGTACAATACATAACTTCAATAATAATTAATAAAAATCGGAAAAGTATTAGAAAATAGAGCATTAAAAATAGAACTTGGAATTGTATTTGCAACAATTATTATACCAATATTAATGATAATTACAGGAATTGAGGCAAATATAACAATAGTTCCAATATTTATATTAGCTTTTATTGCTCTATATTTTATAAAAGGTAATGCTTATAAAATATATAAAATAAAGGGAATGAGTAAAGCAGAAGAAAAGAAAATAGAAGAAGAAAAAAAGTGGGTAAAAAACAAAAACAAACTTGCTCTATTAACAGTAATAGAACTACTTGCAACAGGAGTGATATTGTTTATAATTCGGAAATTTACTTGGGAACACATTAGAAGTCTTAAATAATGCATTTAATATTCCAGAAGCAATAATTGGTATAATACTAGGATTTGTAACAAGCATACCAGAATTAATAACATTTATAGAAGCACAAAAACATCATGGCAAAAATTCAAATGATACAGAAGGAGTGATAGAAGCAACAAGCAACTTATTTGCATCAAACATGCTAAATCTATTCATAATTGAGAGTATAGGAATAGTGATATTTAGATTATTTTCGTAGAATATCATTACTTGCTTTTTTTACCAAAATATAGTAAAATATAGAGGTTAAAAATAGACAAGGAGAAATTTATAAATGTTAGATGTGTTACTGGATACAATAATAGATAGCATAAAATTATTACCATTTTTATTCATAGCATATTTGATAATGGAATATCTTGAACATAAAATGAGTGATAAATCTAAGAAAAAGATAGAAAAATCAGGGAAAATTGGACCATTAATTCGGAAGTGCCTTAGGCATATTTCCACAATGTGGCTTTTCAGTTGCTGCAACTAACCTATATGCAGCAAGAATAATAACTTTAGGAACTCTAATTTCGGTATATTTATCTACCTCAGACGAAATGTTACCAATACTTATATCTAAAGCAGCTCCAATAAGTGTAATAATAACAATACTTACAATAAAATTTGTAATAGGTATGATATACGGATTTCTAATTGATATTATCATAAATATAAAAAATAAAAACAAAAAAGAAGAAAATAAAATTATAGATTTATGTGAAGAAGAACATTGCCATTGTGAAAAAGGAATAGTTAAATCAGCATTAAAACATACAATAAATGTGTTTATATACATATTTATACTAACATTAATAATAAATGTAATAGTAGAAGTAGTTGGAGAAGATACTTTAAAAAGTGTAATGCAAGGAGCATCAATATTTGAACCAATAATAGCAGCTTTAATTGGACTAATTCCAAATTGTGCTTCATCTGTAATAATAACAGAACTATATTTATCTGAAATAATAACATTTGGATCACTAATTGCAGGGCTGTTGGTAAATGCAGGAGCAGGAATACTTATGTTATTTAGAATAAACAAAAATATAAAAGAAAATATAAAAATAATAATATTACTATTTTTGCTAGGAGCAGTTACAGGAATAGTTATGAATTTATTTGCTATAACTGTTTAAAATAGAAAGAAGGAAAAAATGAAAATAAATGTAGTAATGGTAGAACCAGAAATACCACAAAATACAGGAAATATTGCAAGAACATGTGCAGCAACAAATTCAAAGTTACATTTAGTTCATCCATTAGGATTTAGTATATCAGATAGATATTTAAAAAGAGCAGGTTTAGACTACTGGGACAAGCTTGAAATAGAAGAACATAATTCATTAAAAGCATTTTTAGAAAAGTATAAGCCAGAAGAAAATAACATGTTTTATGCTTCAACAAAAGCACAGCATTGCTATTCAGATGTAGACTTTAGTAATTTAGAAGAAGTGTTTATTCTATTTGGAAAAGAGACAAAAGGGCTACCAGAAGACCTTTTGCAAAAACATATAGATAATACAATAAGAATACCAATGAAAGGCGAACTGCGCTCACTAAACTTATCAAATTCGGTTGCAATAATAGTATATGAAGTTTTAAGACAAGGCGGTTTTAAAGAATTAAAAGAAATAAGCGAATACTTTAATTAAGGACTGAGATAAAATCTTAGTCCTTATTACATAAAGCATCATTTGCAAGGATAGTTGCAAGGCTATCTCCTAGTTGAGTAAAAACAGCAGCAATAACAGCAATCTGTTCTTCTTCATAATTTTGAACAATTAAGCACGAAAGTGCTGAAACTAAATTAACTAACTCACAAGAATTCATAGTAATATATAATATTAAAAAATTTATTAAAAGTGCTTGAAAAAAAATAGATTTATGATAGAATAAAGAATATTTGTTTGATAAAAAGGAGAGGAAATAATGATAGCATATATAAAAGGAAGTTTAGAAATGAAGTTAAATGATGCAGTTGTTGTTGAAACAGCAGGGGTTGGATACAAGATATTTATGCCTAAGACTGCAATAGAAAAAGTTCGGGAACATAGGAGATATAGTAAAAGTACATACATATTATTATGTAAGAGAAGATAATATTAGTCTTTATGGATTTTTGACAAATGAAGAATTGAGAATGTTTGAACTTTTAATACAAACAAGTGGAATAGGAGCAAAATCTGCAATAACAATACTTGCAAATATTCAGCCACATCAATTTGCACTGGCGATAATCACAAATGATGATGCTAAGCTTACAAAAATCCCAGGAATAGGTAAAAAAACAGCGGCAAGAATGATACTAGAATTAAAAGACAAAATGAAAGTAGAGTTAGATGAACAAACACTCGAAGGGGAAAAAGAAGAAAGTATAGACTTTGGAGAAAATATAGAAGAAGCAATATCTGCTCTTCAAGTACTAGGATATAATAGAAAAGAAATAGAAAAAGCGATAGAAAAAGAAGATTTAACAGGAATGACAGTGGAAGATATTATTAGAAAAGGACTAGCTTTGTTAAGTAGAGATTAATAGTTAAAAAAAGAAACGAGTATTGCTAGGCGCACAAATTTCTAATGATTACAATTTGCTAAAGCAAATTGCATACTGACGCTGTAACAAGCAAAGCTTGAACAGCCTCAGCAACAACGCAAGACGATGTTTATTTTTTTAACGGAAAGGAAATAAATATGGATATGACAAAACCCTTGGCTTATAGAATGATGCCAAGAACGCTAGAAGAATATGTGGGACAAGAACATATTATTGGAAAAGATAAAATATTATATAGAACAATAAAAGCAGACAGAATATCCAGCATTATACTATGGGGACCTCCAGGCTGTGGAAAAACTTCGCTTGCAAAAGTAATAAGTAATACTACTAAATCAAAGTTCTATAAAATAAATGCAGTAACATCAGGAGTTGCAGAAATAAAAAAAATAGTAGAAGAAACACAAAATCTTTTAATGAATCCAACAGGTAAATGTATATTATTTATAGACGAGATACATAGATTTAATAAATTACAACAAGATGCACTTTTACCATTTGTAGAAAATGGAACAGTAATTTTAATTGGAGCTACAACAGAAAATCCATATTTTGAAGTAAATAAGGCTTTAATTTCAAGGTCTATGATTTGCAAATTAGAACCACTTACAACAGAAGATATATATAAAGTATTAAAAAACTCATTACAAAATGAAAATGGGTTAAAAAGTTATAATATAAAGATAGAGGATAATACACTTAAAAAAATTGCAGAAACAGCAAATGGAGATGTAAGAAATGCATTAAACGGACTAGAAGTTGCAGTTCTTACAACTAAAATGGATGAAAATGGTGTAATAAATATTACAGATGAAATAGCAAAATCTTGTGTGCAAAATAGAAAAGTAATATTTGATAAAAATGGAGATAGTCACTATGACAATATAAGTGCTTTCATAAAGTCTATGAGAGGTAGTGACCCAGATGCAGCAATATTTTATTTAGCAAGAGCACTAGCTGGCGGGGAAGACCCAATGTTTTTAGCAAGAAGAATAGTAATCGCAGCATCAGAAGATGTTGGAATGGCAAATCCTAATGCACTAGTTGTTGCAACCTCAGCAATGCAAGCAGTAAATATGGTAGGGATGCCAGAAGCAAGGATAATACTTGCGGAAGCGGCAGTATATGTTGCAACATCAAAAAAATCAAATGCATCATATTTGGCTATAAACAAAGCAATAGAAGATGTTAATGCAAAAGAAACAGGGGAAGTACCAATGCATATTAGGAATGCACCAGCAGAAGGAATGCAAAACTTTGGTTATGGAAATGGATATAAATATCCACATGATTATCCAGGACATGTTGTTGAGCAACAGTATTTGCCAGATGAGATGTTAGGAACAAAGTATTATATTAAGGATGAAAATATACCAGAATAGGCAAAGTTGCCTATTCTATTTTTCTATTATCTCTACCATTAAGCCTTTCATATTCCTTACACTTAATTTTATAATCAAGCTGCATGCATAAATATCTATAATACATATAAGCTTGCTCATATTGCATCATAGGATTAAACATAGGATCATTCATGTTTGGATCAAAATTAAAATTATCATAAGGAGAAAATCCACTAAAATCAACATTTTTATCTGCCATAAGAACCTCCAAAAAAATCATTCTTTCTAAATATTATTCTAAAAATTCTAATTTATGAATAAATAATAATTAAGTGGATTCAAAGAAGGGGGAGAATATATGAAGGAAATTTCAGAAGCTAAAGCAATTGTGCAAAATAGTAGTTCAGTTAAAATTTTAAAAGGACTTATAATATCAATTATACTTACATTTATATTTTTATTCATATTTGCACTTGTACTTACATATACAAATACAAGTGAAAGTATAATAGGACCAGTGATTATTGCAATAACAGGTGTAAGCATACTTGCTCGGAAGTTCTATGACAACAAGTTCAATAAAGAAGAATGGAATTTTAAATGGAGGAATAATAGGACTTACATATATGTTACTTATATATTTAACATCAAGCATTTTGAATAGTGGATTTATGCTAAATATATATTCTATATTTATGATAATAATAGGAATTGCAGCTGGAATGGTAGGGGGAATAGTAGGAGTTAATTTAAAATAAAAAAATAGCAAAATTACTCTTTAGTATATATTTTAAAGAGTAATTTTGTGAAATAATATTCTAAGATATATAGCTTAGATATTTCTTTCATAAGGGGTAGGATTTTCAGTTAGTCCAATTAAATAATCAACTGAAGTATTATAAAATAATGCTAATTTTTCTAAATTATTTATATCTATTGTGATTTCTCCAGTTTCATATCTAGAGTAAGTTTGCTGTGTACAATTTAGAAGTTTAGCAATTTCTAATTGAGTTAAATCTCTATCTTCTCTTATATCTCTAATTCTTAATTTCATAAAATACCTCCTAAAATAAATGAAAATGAAGGTTTTGTTTTATATTAATTATATAAATTTAGTTTATATTAATTAGTATAAAATATTCGCAAAACGCGTATTGACAAATACACGTATTACGTGTATAATAATTTCAAATACACGCAATACGTGTAAAATCAACTCTCCTTATGGCTAGAAATCGAAGTAGTTTTGGTTTTGTTTGGTTTTGGCTTTGACTATTTTGGTTTCTAACCATAAGGAGAGAAATAAAAACATATTAAATAATAAATATAAATTTATGAAATAGCTCGGCTCACGTGATTTTCTCAAAGAAATTGTAATATTGAAAAAATGAGCCTCTTTCACTTTGTAAGATTTACTACGTAAATCTACGTGAACATCCCTCATTTTTTAATATAACAATTTCTAAATCGAAAACACTTGCAGTCGCTAATTTCATAAATTTAATATTTATTGTTTACATATATTTGAAAAAGTATTCTCTTGAGATAATATTCAGGGTATAGTAATTTAAAGTCTGGACAGTGTGAAATAATAGTTTTTCGATAGACGTTGGGGAACCTTTCTAGAAAATGTATGAACGAAGTGAATTACATTTTCTTGAATGGGGACGCAAGAAAAAATATATATTTCATAATGTCTAGACATAAGAAAAATATAAGACTGAATATTATCGAAGTAATAAAGGCGAAAACCAAAGAAAGACAAAGGAAACCAAAAGGAGGAATAAGAAGTACAAATGGAAACCAAAAAAATGCCCATAAAAGGGTTTATTAACTATACCCCAAAACAGGAAAAAGAACAGGCGGAACAATGGGATACCCCTTATTGTTCTGAAAGAACAATAGGAGTGTCTAGAGTTTTCTGTGAAGAAAAAGGAATTACATTAATCGCCTTAATAATCATGGTAATTCTATTAATTATACTAGCAATGGTAAGCATAAAAGCAGTAACAG
>CANPOS010000023.1 GCA_947575745.1 uncultured Clostridium sp. | reverse complement strand
TTAAGGCCTTATAGGCCGATATGAAAATCCCCCAGTTATACTGGGGGATAATTATTAATCTTGATTTTCTGCTTTGCTTTTTTCTTCATAGTAAGCATCTATTGCTTCTTTACTATAATAGTCAATATCTTTAAATATTTCTAGTTGACTATCTCTATCATCCATTACTACATATTGGCTTAAATCTGGTTCTTTTAAATCATCGTCAGTAACTGTACCAAAAGAGTAAGAATACTGTGATACATAATTGCCATCATTACTAATCCTTCTTATAATTAATCCTGTTTCAATATCTATATAATCCTCTGTTCCTCCACTTTTAATTACATAGCATTCTTTTCCAAGAAAATCTGATTTGTGAATACTATATATAAAAGAGTTTGATACTCTTTCTGGGAAACTAGTTGTATAAGGAGCTAATCTAGGATGTTTCTCATTAGCTCCTGTTGGAAACTGAATAGATGCAATGCTATGACCTTTTGCTGAAGCAGTTCCTCGTTCACTTTTTTTAAGAGCATCACTTGGTAGTGTAATAGTTTTTGTAGGACTTCTATATGTTTGTATAGAAGAAGAATTAGATATTTGTTGATAATCAGTTGTTGTATAAGTTTCACTATTATTTAGCTTTGTCCCATCTTTATAATATTCTGTTTCTACAAACATATATGAAGCGGATATCATGTAATCGTGAATAGAATCACGAGTAGGATATGTTCTTAAATCCATATCAATTGTTCTGAAATAATAATTATTTTCATTAATTGTGTTACGAGCTCTATTTTCTAGGATTGTAAATATTACATATCTTCTTCCTATTATAAAAACAAATAATAGTAAAAATGCAAGTACAATGTATTGAATTGTTTTTAATTTTATGTTGTACTTTTTTAAAAATTTTACTTCCTTTTTTTGTTGTTTTGAGAAATCTAAATCTATGTCATTCTGCATACATTCTAGCTTTTCTTTGCAACTTTCGCAGTTTTTAATATGTTCTTCTATAAATTCATTAGTTTGGCTGTCTGTCAGTTTTTCAATATAACTTGGAAATAAATCTTGAACAATTTTACATTCTTTTCTCTCTTCCATTTTTTTCTACCTCCTTTAATATTTTCTGTTTTCCTCTATAAAAGGTAACTCTTGCCCAGTTTTCTGTTTTGTTTAATATATCAGCGATTTCTTTAAAACTAAGGTCACCAGTTAGTCTTAAATACATTACTTCTTTTGTTTGATTATCTAATGTTTGCATTTCCTTAAACAGTTCTAGCTTAGAAGCATTTTGCATTGCTGCTTTTTCAGTATCTTCAATTGCTACTAATTCTAACTCGTTTCCTTCTATACTCTTATATCTTTTATTTTTCTTTATTTCGTCGTACCACAAGTTTTTTGCAATCTGACATAACCAAACCTGTATTTTGCAATCTCCTTTGAAAGAGCCTATTTTTTTGACTGCCCTATAAAAAGTTTCTTGGGTTAATTCTTCTGCAAGATTATCATTATGTGTTAGACGAAATAGATATTTATTTACTACTTCAAAATATTGCTTATATATTTCTTCTATATCTTGCATAAAACTCCCCTTTTAAATATTTTATACTTATATGACTTAGTTTTTCTTAATTCGTTACAAATAATTACAAAAAAAGCGAAAGATATTTTTAATTTGCTATCTTTCGCTTTAGAATATTAGCTTTTTAACATACTTGTTTTTAGTTCATATAGTTTTTTTGATAAATCCACATAGTATTTTTGTGGATTGTTTAATCTTTTTACTTCTTCCCATATAGTTTTTAGTTCTTCTTTTTCATGTTTTGCAATTTCCTCTAATGTAGGTAGTTTATATACAAGTTTTCCGATTTTTAAATATTTTTTCTTGTAATTCTTTAACATAAAAGTTTGTTAAAGTTTTTCTTTTCCATGTATTGTGTTCGTCAAATATTTCATATGTATCAGAGCTTATCTCTTCATCTTTAAGCATGATTACATCAGCTAAAGCATAGTTTGTATCTTTTGAATAAAACCTACATACTTTCTTAAAACTAGGATTTGTTATTTTTTCCACATTTTCACTGATTTTTATTTTAGGGATTAATTTTCCTTGATTTTCAATTGCAACTAGTTTATATACTCCACCAAAAACTGGATCACTTTTTGCTGTAATTAAATTTTCTCCCACACCAAATGAGTCAACTTCTGCTTTTTGGTCTAAAAGTGATGTTATCAAGTGTTCATCTAATGAATTAGTAAGGCAAATTTTACAATCATTGTATCCTGCATTGTCTAGTATTTTTCTTGTTTTTTTTGAAAGGTATGCTAAATCTCCACTGTCTAGCCTTACAGCTATTGGTCTTATACCTTGAGGTTTTAAAACTTCGTCAAATACTTTGATTGCATTAGGAAGGCCACTTTCTAGTGCGTTATATGTATCTATTAAGAAGGTACAGCCATGAGGATATAGTTCAGCATATGCTTTAAATGCTTCGTATTCATTGTCAAAACTTTGTATCCAGCTATGTGCCATAGTTCCTGATGCAGGAACACCAAATTTTTTAGCAGTTAGACTACAAGATGTTCCAACAGCTCCTCCTATTATTGCAGCTCTTGCTCCATATATTGCAGCTGATATTCCATGTGATCTTCTAGCCCCAAATTCCATTATAGGTCTTCCTTTAGCTGCTCTTACAATTCTTGCTGTTTTAGTTGCGATTAAACTTTGATGATTTAATATTGTTAAGAGTATAGTTTCTAAAAGTTGTGCTTCTACAATAGGAGCTTTAACTGTTATTAATGGTTCATTTGGGAATACTACAGTTCCTTCTGGTATTGCCCAAATATCTCCTGTGAATTTAAAGTTTTTTAGGTAATCTAAATATTCTTCTGCAAAAATTTTTTGACTTCTTAGAAATTCAATATCTTCTTCATCAAATTTTAAGTTTTGAACAAAATTTATTATTTGTTCAAGTCCTGCAACTATTGCATATCCACCTTTGTCTGGTACATTTCTAAAGAATATATCAAAATATGCTATATCATTTCTATTTTTTACAAAGTATCCATTTGACATTGTAAATTCATAAAAGTCTGCTATTAATTCTAATTTTTCTTGGTTCATCTCTTTATCTCCAATCTTATATTTCTATTTTTTCAATTATAGATATTCCAGCTTGTTTCATAAGTTTAAAGGCTATTTCGTTATATTCTTCTCTTAAATGCATTGGGCTATTGTAAGTTTCTACCGCATTCTTAGGTACAGTAATTTTTATATTCAAGTTGTTTTCATCAAAATAATTTTGCATAGGTATTGCTAAGTTTAGTACACAAATATCTGTACAACAGCCTACTATTATAACTTCCTTTAAATTTTTCATTTTGTTTATATCTTCTATGAAGTTTGGTGCGAACATTGTAGAGGTTGAATTCTTTTTGTAGATTATAGAGTATTCCTCAAATTGTTTTAGTTCTTCTACTAGTTCAGCTTCTTCTGTATTTTCTAAACAATGTACTGGGAATTTTTTGAATTCAGCACAGTTTTCTTTATGAGTGTCTTTTATAATTGCAATTCCTTCATTCTCTTTTTGAATTTTTTCCATGAGTCTTATATGCTCTGGAATAATATGTTTTATATATGAATCTGCCATTGCTCCTTTTTCAGCAAATCCTTTTACCATATCAACATTAATTAATAACTTTTCTATATTTTCTAAGTTTTTCATTGTTTACTCCTTAACTAAATAATTTGTTCTTTCAAAAGTGTATGTAGGTGTTTTTTCTCTTTTATGTTTTGAATTATTATACATTTTTAATATCTTTTCTTTTGCGTTCTCATTTGTACTTCCTGTTTCTATCATTTCTTCTATTTCTGAATATTTTATTCCCATTTTTTCTTCGTCTGTTAGTCCTCCTAAACCATCATTGGGTGGTTTTGATAATATTCTTTCTGGTACACCTAAATATCTTCCTATTTCTAATACTTCACTTACTGTAAAGTTCCCAATAGGATTAAAATCAAAACCACTATCTCCCCATTTTGTCGTATAGCCGAACCATAGCTTCTGAAAGGTTTCCTGTTCCAATTACTAAATAACCTAAAGTTTGAGCTATTGAATATATGGTAGTCATTCTCAAGCGTGGTTTTATATTTATCTTAGCTTCTTTTGATAGTTGTTCTTTAAAGGAAGTATTTATGCTGTTTTCAATTGTATCAAATGTTGTAGTTAAATCTACATTGATTGATTTAACTTTAAATGTGTCTATCACGAGTTTTGCATCTTCAAAGTCAGATTTTACAGAGTTACATGGCATAGATACTGCAAGTACATTTTCTTTTCCAATAGCTTTTGTTGCCATTGCAATAACAGTTGCTGAGTCTTTTCCCCCACTATTCCCTACGACTACTCCTTTGGCACCAGTTTTATTAATGTATTCTTTTATCCATTTTATGGCATTTTCTGCTTCTTTAATTAATTTTTCTTGAGCTAACAATCGAATTCACTTCCTATTAATTTAATTTTGTATAAGTTTATCACAAAATATAAAAAAATAATAGTCCTTTTTTAGAACTATTATTTAACATTTAAATATTTATTGATAAGTTCAAAAAGCTCCTTTGCTGTTTGTATTTGTTTTTCTGTTTCTTCTGGTTTTACTATAAATTCGTCATCATAATCTGAATCTTCTCTTATTTTACTTGCTTCTGCTATTTTGTGTCCAATATTTCTTGGAAATATTTCTGTATGTATATAATTTTTATTAAAATATGCTATTACATCTTTATGCTTTTTAAAGTCTATGGGTTCTAATGCTAGAACTGCTTTTATACTGTGAAATATTGAGTAATATGCACGATTATTTGCTGACTTATATCTTTTTAAATCACATAGTATTTCTGCATCCTCGAGATCTTCTTTAGCTTGTTGTAATCTATGTTGAGCTAATTCTTTAGATATTTTTGCACTCACTTAATACCACTCCTTCTTTTTGAACGTTCATATAAAATGGTAATGCTTTTAGCCAATAATTAAATTTGTCTATATTTTTTAATAATGGAGAAAGTGTAATATCAAATGCATTATCCCATTCTATGTCATAAGCCAAACTAATTATTTTGCTTCTATATTCTACTATTTCGTCGTCAGTTAAATCAGTTAAAATCATTATATCAATATCAGAACTTTTATTAAAATCGCCGCCTTGCATATGAACCATAAAGTATGATTTTCTTTACTCTGCTGCCTAGAATTTCATTAACACCTAATATAAAATTACTAATAATTGCATTTATATTTTCTGGTAATTTTTCCATAATGTTCACCTTTCTTTTAATTTGTACTAAATTATATCACAAAATATAAAAAAATAATAGTCCTTTTTTAGAACTATTTCCTTATATAATTTTTAAACGCCAGATGCCCCACATAAAGTAGGGCATCTGGCATGCGTATTTAGTTTTCGTCCATGACGACTGTCACGCAAGGACCAGTGTCTTTCTTGTTTCCTTCCTTATCAGACCAATAGGCGTCGTAGCCGTCCTCCGCCTTGAAGAGTTCAATAAAATCCACAAGGTTGTTCTGTGTGTAAGGAACAAGAGAGCGTTCGTAGAGAGTTTCTCTTATGGTAAGATGAGCCATTCCCTTGAAGGAATACACGGTAATGCGGGTGTAGTGTGGATTGAATTTTACTTCCTCGAGCAAGTCGAGAACGCTGTGGTAAAGCGACAAAGCCTCGAGATTTTTGCCACTCCACAAAAATTCCATCCGCTCCTTCCTGATTTCTTGAGCTCTGGTTATGAAAACCACCTTCCTAAAATTAGTTTTGGGTATACGCATTTTAAAGGGGTTTGCTGTTTGTTATTATATCATGATTTATAAATACTTGTCAACTTTATGTAAATTAAAAAGTTAGCATGTAATTTAGCATACTAACTTTTTGAATCTATTTTTTCTAATATCATTTCTTTGTTATCCATAATTGTGTTGTATCCGGTTTCAATGCATTTGCTTAAGTCACCTATTTCTAACAAACTTGCTCCATGTGTATCTACTTCAAGTGCTATGTCAGCTATATTTTGAGCATTTACTACATCTTTTTGAGCGAAGATATCAACTGCCCTTAATATTATATCAAATAGATTCTCTGTTGGTTCATATTTATCTATATTAAAGCTAATTCCTATTGTAAAATCTGCTCCCATATCTTTTAATACTTTTACTGGAAGATTATCCTTTGTTCCACCATCTATAAAATTATATTTTTCAAAATCACATGTAGTAAATATTCCAGGAAAGGCCATACTTGCTCTTATGGCTTTTCCTATTGGTATATTGTTTATATAATCTATTTTTTCATCTGGAGTGATACAAGGTTTTGAAACAAATATACACTCTTTTGTAGAAATAGTATCAACTGTTGGAATTGCAAGAGGGATTTTAATTTCATTTATATTTGTTATTCCCTTAGAAGTTGAAAAGTCGTTTACAATATTTTCTATTTTTTCTCCACAAATTAAGCCACCTGTTTTTATTGTCTTTGTCAAAAGATAATCTTTTATTATTTTTATTATCTTAGTTTTTTCTATATTGATCAATTGTTTGTAGTATGTGTTTGCCATATTTTCCATTTCTGTTGTGTCACAGCCAAGAGCATATAGCAAAGCAAAAAGACTACCAGAACTTGTTCCTGATATATAATCTGCCTTAATATTTAGTTCTTCTAAGGCTTTAAGAACACCTATGTGGGCTATTCCTTGAAGTCCACCACCTGCTAATGCAAGACCAATTTTCATTATATTACTCCTTTATTATAAGTATTAACTAATCTTTCATATTATAAACGATATAATTACTAAGGTCAACAGAATTTTTTCACATTAATTCAAATTGAGAGTTATATAGTTCTGCATAAGCTCCATTTTGCTTCATTAATTCTTCGTGATTTCCCTGTTCTATGATGTTACCTTCTTTCATAACTAGTATGAGATCAGCATTTTTTATTGTAGATAATCTATGTGCAATAATAAACGAGGTTCTACCTTTAGTTAATTTATCCATTGCGATTTGTACTAATTCTTCTGTTCTTGTATCTACGTTTGAAGTTGCTTCGTCTAGTATTAAAAAAGGAGATTTATCGATCATTGCCCTTGCAATAGTTAGAAGCTGTCTTTGTCCAGCTGAAACACTATCATTTTCTGAAAGAATTGAGTTATATCCTTTTGGTAAGGTTTTTATAAAGTGATCGAGTCCTACTTCTTCACATACTTTTTTCACTTCTTCATCAGAGATATTTTCTCTATTATAGATAATGTTTTCTTTTACTGTTCCCTCAAATAACCAAGTATCTTGAAGTACCATTGTAAATAAATCATGTATGTTTTCTCTTGATAATTCTTTTGCAGAAATTCCATCAATTTTAATATCTCCAGAGTCTATATCATAGAATTTCATAAGAAGATTTACCATAGTTGTTTTTCCAGCACCTGTTGGTCCAACTATTGCAATTTTTTGTCCTGATTTAGCTGTTGCTGTGAAGTTTGTAATTGTAGGCTTATCATTACCATCATACTTAAATACTACATTATCAAATTCAATATTTCCTTTTACATCTTCCTTGTTTAGAACTTTAGTAATTTCTTTTTGGTCTTTCATTTCTTCTTCATCTAAAAATTCAAATACTCTTTCTGATGCAGCAGCTGTTGATTGTAATTGAGTCATTGCTTGAGCAATTTGTGATAGTGGAGATGTAAATAATCTTACATATGTTATAAATGCAACTATTACTCCAAAAGATATTGCTCCATTCATTGTAAGTAATGCTCCTACTATACATACTGCAACATAACCAAAGTTTCCAATAAATGCCATTATTGGTTGCATTAATCCAGATAAAAATTGGCTTTTTCTATTACTATCACATACTTTTTGATTTAATATTTCAAATTCTCTGTCAGAGGCTTCTTTTCCATTATATGCTTTTACAACATTTAGTCCTGAATATATTTCCTCGATATGTCCATTTAAATTTCCTAGTTCTGTTTGCTTTTCAATAAAATATTTTTGTGAGTTTTTAAGTATTAAAATCATTCCAGTAAAACCAATAAAACTTGCTATAATTGCTGTAATTGCCATTATCCAATTTGTAAAGAACATCATTATTATTGTTCCAATAAATAAGGTTACAGAGCTTACTAAGCCTGCAAGTGATTGGTTCATACTTTGTGCTATCATATCTATATCATTAGTTACTCTTGATAATGTGTCTCCTGCTTGATGCTTATCAAAATATTTAAGTGGCAAACGGTTTATTTTCTCTGATATACTTCTTCTTAAATGATTTGCAAATCTATTTGCAACATTTGTCATACATATTGACTGTATGAAGTTAAAGAGTGCACTACATAAGTATAGTCCAGTTAAAAATAAGGCAATACTTTTTATAGCATCTAAATTCATTGATCCAATTAGTCCTTTTTGTATTTCATCTGTTAAATCTGAAAGTTTATTAGGAGCAAATATTGATAACATAGAACTTAATATTGCTAAAATTAAGGCTATTATGATTAATATTCTGTATCTTTTTAACTCTTTTAAAAGCCTTTTTATTGCACTTTTAAAGTTTTTGGCTTTTTCACCTGTACCTCCTGGTCCCATGCCTCCCATAGGTCCTCTCATCCCAGGAGGTCTTGTATTTTTTCTTTCTATTCCGCATTTTCCAATTCCTCCTTTGAAAGTTGTGATAGTGCTATTTCTCTATATACGTCACATGATTTTAATAATTCTTTGTGTGTACCTAATCCAACTATTTTTCCTTTATCTAATACAACGATTTTATCTGCATTCATTATTGTTCCAATTCTTTGTGCAACTATCATTGAGGTTGCATCTTTAGTATATTTTTTAAGTTCTTTTCTTAAAACAGAGTCTGTTTTATAGTCTAATGCTGAAAAACTGTCGTCAAAGATATATATTTCTGGATTTCTTGCAATAGCTCTCGCTATTGCTAATCTTTGCTTTTGTCCTCCCGATATATTTGTTCCACCTTGAGCTATATGTGTTTCATATTTATCGTCCATTTTTTCAACAAATTCTTTAGCTTGTGCAACTTTTATTGCTTCTTTTGTCTTTTCTTCTGTTATTTCTCCTTTTCCATTATTTCCATAGCATACATTTGAATTGACTGTTCCATTGAACATAACTGCTTTTTGTGGTACATAACCGAAGTTTATTTCTTAAAAATTCTTGACTATATTCTTTTACATTTATTCCATCAACTAAAACTTCTCCTTCTGTTACATCATAAAAACGTGGCACTAAGTTAATTAAAGTCGATTTTCCAGAACCTGTTGAACCAATAAATGCAATGGTTTCTCCTTGGTTTACTTTAAATGAAATATCTTTTAATAAATATTCGTCAGCATCTGGGTATTTGAAGGAAACATCTCTAAATTCTACTGTTCCTGTTTCGCCAGTAGTTGCTTCTTTTATATTTCCATCTTTTATTGTAATTTCTGTATCTAATACTTCATTAATACGTCTTGCTGAGACGTCCGCACGTGGTAGCATCATGAATATCATTGCAAGCATCAAGAATGACATTATGACTTGCATTGCATATGAACTAAATACTACCATATCTCCAAATAATGATAATTTATCTAGTCCTACTGCTTCATTTATAATGTGTGCACCTACATAATATATTGCAAGTGTTAAGAAGTACATTACAAGATACATTACAGGTTGTAAAACTGCAAAGCATTTTTGATTAAATAACTGTTGGTTTGTTAAAGCTGTGTTTACTTCTTCAAATTTTTCTTCTTGATATTTTTCTGCATTAAATGCTCTTACTACACGTATACCTGTCAAATTCTCACGTGTTACACCATTTACTTTGTCGATTAGTTTTTGAACTCTTTTAAATCTAGGCATTACTATTGCAATTAATGCTCCTATTACTGATAATAAAATAACTACTGCAACAGCTGTTATTGTACTCCATTGCCAACTTTTATTTAGTATTTTAGTTATTGCCCATACAGCAGTTATTGGTGATTTTATAAGTAATTGAAGTCCCATTGCAAGTAACATTTCAAGCTGTGTAACATCATTTGTAGTTCTTGTGATTAAACTACTTGTAGAAAAACTTTTTACTTCTTGCATTGCTAAGTTTTCTACCTTTTTAAATAATTTACTTCTTACATTTTTTGAGAAGTTTGAAGATACACGAGATGCTAAATATCCAGTAATAACTGCTGCAAGAAGACTACCTAAAGCACATGCTAACATGTATGCACCATTTTGTAAAATTTCCTGCATATGGCTTCCTTCTGTTTGCACAAGTGTTGTTATTTTTGCCATATAGTCTGGTAGTTTTAAATCTAACCATACTTGAGTTATAATTAATATAAAAGATACTAAAACTAGTATTATTTCTCTTTTTCCTAGGTTTTTTAATAATTTTAACATTTTATTTTGCTCATCCCTTTCTGTATATAATTATTATATTATCTTACATTTTTATGAATTTGCCAATAGGTTTGTTAAAATATTCATGTAAAGTTCACAAAAAACTTATTTTTATATATTTTGCTTGTCCTTTAGAAGCTTAAGGCTGACTAGTAATAAATCGAGTACAAAAGAAGAATACCAAATAAATTTATGCCATTTCGCGCAGTATGGGAGCGAATATAGGAATTGTTAGAGCTTTGCTCTTTACAATTCCTAATGAGACGACCAGTAAGAAACAAGTAAATTTCATTTGATATTCTTATTTGTGATATATTATTAATCTTTTAATATATTTTCTGCCAATGTAATTAGGCTATTTCGTGATTCTTCATTTAATGTAGTTCTAATTGTTACAGTAGGCTCTATTAAGTTAATATCTTTCATTCCTGATATTATTTCTTTCATACATTTTGCAGCACTTGGAGCCCATGTTCCATTTTCTACAATTCCAATAGTTCTATTTTGATAATTTTTAGACTTTAGGTGACGTAAAAATTGTTCCATAGGTGGAAATACCTCAAAGTTATAACTTGATGCTGCAAGAATTATTTTTCCATATCTAAAGGCATCCTCGATTGCTTCTGCCATATCTGCTCTTGCTAAATCTGTTATTACTACTTTTTTTGCTCCTTTTTCTTCTAACATTTTAGCAAGTTCTTTTGCTGCATTTGCTGTATTTCCATGAATTGACGCATATGCTATAAAAACTCCTTCACTTTCTGGCTTATAGCTACTCCATATATCATATTTATTAATATAATGGCTCAAGTTTTCTTTTAAAATAGGTCCATGCAAAGGACATATCATGTTTATATCTAAAGTACTTACTTTTTTTAGTAAGCTTTGAACTTGCATTCCATATTTTCCGAACTATGTTAAAATAATATCTTCTTGCTTCACAATCCCAATCTTCCTCTGTATCAAGTGCTCCAAATTTACCAAATCCGTCTGCGGTAAATAAAACTTTTTCAGATTTCTCATAAGTTACCATTACTTCTGGCCAATGTACCATAGGAGCCATGAAAAATTGCAAAGTATGTTTTCCAATACTTATTTCTTCTCCTTCTTTTACAACTATTTTTCTTTCTTCCAAATCTGGTATATCAAAAAATTGTGGAATAAAAGCAAAAGTTTTTTCATTTCCAATTAATTTCATTTCAGGATATTTCTTAGCCAAATGTTCTATGTTATATCCATGATCTGGTTCTAAATGTGATATTACTAGATAATCAGGCTTTTTCCCTTCTAGAGCATTTTCTAAATTTAGTATCCATTCATTAGTCTTTCTCTTATCTACTGTATCCATTACAACTATTTTTTCGTCTTTTATTAAATATGAGTTATATGAGATTCCATTTGGTACAATGTATTGACTTTCAAATAAATCTATATCTTTGTCGTCTACTCCTATATATATTATATCTTTTGAAATTGTTATATCTTTCATAATTTATCCTTCCTATTCTACTTCTTTACTCCATAGTCCATGTTTATTACAATATGCATATAATGTTGAACCTGGTATGTATTTAAAATGTGTTTCGCAAGTTTCTCCTGGTTTAAAGAATTTTGTACATTCTTTATCATCTGATACTATACTTATCCATTCAATATAGTGGTCTTCGTCCATTACATGATTAACTTTTACAAATATTTTTCCATCCTTTATTTCATAGCTTGGAACATGTTTTTCTATTGCTGCATCAACTGAATTTGGTTTTATTTCATTCATTTTTTCTCCACAACAAATAATTCCACAGTTCTCACAATTACAGTCTTTTAATATTTTAACAGTTGCTCCACAACTATTACACTTTTTTACTATTAATTCTTTTTTCATATTTTACCTCCATTTAATATATTATTGTACTTATTATATTTCTTTATATGGAAAATTGCAAGAAGATTATTTTAGAAAGCAAAAAGACCAGTAACTGTATTTCTACAATTACTGGTCTTTTTGCTTTTAATTGATAAATTTGTACTACAAAATAAATCGTTAATTGTCAATTTAGATATTATCATTCCTAATGGTTTCAATTATATTTTGTTTGTTTATTTTATTTAATGAGTATTTCATTATGATACCTACAATTATCATTACAAATACTATTGCAATAAGTATTGCTTTAATTGGTAATGTATAAGTTGAAATCATACTTATTTCAAATGCTTTAAATATAAAATATGACAGTAATATACCTATTGGTATTCCGTATTATAAGTGATTTTGTTCCATAAAATATACTTTCAAGTCTTATCATTCTGTTAAATTCTTTTTTAGTCATACCTATTGATTTAAGATTTGCAAATTCTTTACTACGTAAATTCATATTTGTTGTTATAGTATTAAATATATTTGTCACTCCAATTGCTGTTATAACTGCTATAAATCCATATAGGAATATTGATATTACAAGTACTAAAGCATTATTACTTCTTGCATATTCATCATAGTTACTGAAAGATAATGTATTTGAGAATTCTGGATGTTGTTTCATGTATTCTTCTAATAATTCAGCTAATTTATCTGAATTATTACTTTGAATATACATTAGTGTTGTTTCTCCTAATCCAAGCTTATCCATAAGCGAATCACTAACTATTAAATAACCTAAACTGCAATTACTTTCTTCTAATCCCATAGGTTTTTTATCTGTTATGCTTGCTATTTTAATATTTTGTTTATTTTCTTTTAGTTCTGTTTCTAGTATATCTCCCTTATTTAAGTTATATATATATCCTTCTTCCTTTTTTTCTCCATAATATATATATTTATTAATTAAAATTCCAGCATCTTTACATTTGTCATAGTTTTCTCCAATATCTGAAATATATCTTTTGTATTCGTCTTCTCCAACTGATACAACAGGAATGTACATTTTATCGTCTAGGCTTGGTTCTCCTCCTAGATTAATTTTCTTTCCAAATTCTGATAGATATTTATTATAGTCGAAAGATAAGTTAACATTTCTGTGTATAGAGTACTCATCTATTGTTTCAAAATTTGATATGTCTTTATATATTTTAAAGTTTTGCTCTGTATTTTCATCAGAACTATATATATTAAAGTTGTATCCTAATTCTTTATAATAGACATTTGATAAATTGAAACCATAGTCTATAAAAGCAGATATAGCAATAAAGGTGACAATACTAATTACTAGTGATACAATAGTTGCTCTATATTTCTTTTTACTTCTTTTCAAATTTTTATATGCAATTTCTCCACCTACATTAAATATCTTGCTAATTATCTTTGGGCATTTAATCTTTTTTGATTTGATCTTTATATCATTTGAACTTCTTATTAAATCTATTGGTGTAACTTTTGATGCTTTTCTTGCAGAAGATACACATGATAAAAATATAGTAACTACTGCAACAAATACACTTACTACTACTGCTGATAGTGATATTGAGTATATAAATTTAAAATTATTTAAAAATTCTCCAAGAATAAGATTTACAACATTTAGAAGAATTACTATTGCAATAATTCCTGATAGTATCCCTAAAGGTATTCCGAATTAAACCTAATATAAATCCTTCAAAATATACACTTTTCTTTATTTGTTTTTTTGTTGTTCCAACACTTGCAAGCATTCCATACTGTTTAAGCCTTTCTGTTACAGAAATTGCAAATCCATTTTTTATTACAAATACACTTGAAACGAGTACTATTCCCATAATTATTACTGCAAGAGTATAAATCATTGTATTATTTGTACCACTTAATCCAGAACCTTCATAATTTAAAAGTTCAGTGTTTACATTTACATCGTATTTCTTTTCTTGATATAAACCTAGTCCTGAAATTGGAAATACTTCTTCACTTTCTTCTTTTTTTACTAAACCTGCTAAATTTTCAGTATCATCTTTGTAAGTACCTGAATCTTTATATAAAACAGCAATATTTGCTTCTTCTATTACTTCATTCATTTTAGTCATTATAGTATAACCAGGTGCCGAACGATTTTCAGTTGCATTAGATGGTCTATACATGATTCCAACTATTTTGTATTCTTTTGTAAATTTTTTTCTTAGAGTTTCTGGCATTTCTTTATCAAAACTGTTATTTTGAGTAAGTCTTTTTCCATTAGCATCTGTTCTTGTACATATATCAAGTGTTAAAGTATCACCTATTTTATAATTAACTTTACCATTTTTACTTATATGTTCAGATATTATTATTTCTGAATCATTTTGAGGTAATCTTCCTTCTTGTACTTGTATACCTACCTTATTCATATAATTTTCATTTGCTGCAATTAATGATAAATAAGGTTTATACTCATTTTTGCTATCTTTTAAATAGCTATATCCTAGTTCTTCTGCTAAATAATAATTTTTGACATTGTTATGTTTTTCTATTGTTTCTAATTCATTTTTTGGTACATTATAAAATGTTGCATGATAATCTCCTTCACTTATCTTTGCTGTTCTAATCATTGATGCTCTTGTACTTGTAACTAAGCCTGCAACTCCACATATTAATGCAGTAGATAAAATTATTCCGAATTATTATTACTGCACTTCTTTTTTTATTTAGCTTCAAATTCTTTGAACTTAATTCATATAGTATATTTTTCACTTTTGTTCACCCCTTTTATTAAATTATTATCTTTCCATCTTCTATTTTAATAATCCTATCAGCCTCTTGAGCTATTTTGTCGTCATGTGTTATTACTATTAATGTTTGATTATATTTCTTATTAGAGATTTTAAGTAATGATATTATTTCTTCTGAAGCTTTACTATCTAGATTTCCGAGTAGGTTCATCTGCAAGCATTATTGAAGGTTCATTTATTATTGCTCTACCTATTGATACTCTTTGCTGTTGTCCTCCGAGATAATTGATTTGGTAAATGTGTTTTTCTTTCTTCTAGTCCGTAAAGTTTTTAATAATTCATTAACTTTATTGTTTGGTACTTCTTTTCCATCTAATCTACATGGAAGAGTTATATTTTCTACTACATTTAAAATTGGTATTAGATTATAGAATTGATATATAAGCCCTACTTCTCTCCTTCTAAATATTGCAAGATTATCATCATTTAAAGAATAAATATCTTTACCATTAATATATACTTTTCCACTTGTTGGTCTGTCTACACCTCCTATTAAATGTAATAAGGTAGATTTCCCACTTCCACTTGAACCTACTATTGCAACAAATTCTCCTTGATTAACTGAAAATGAAATATTATCAACTGCTCTTACTTCATTTTCTCCTTTTCCATAAGTCTTACATAAATTTTGAACTTTTAATACTTCCATTTTAAATTTCTCCCTTTCTATTTAGATTTCACTTTTACTAATGTGATTATATACTAAAAGGCACCTAGATAGGTGCCTTTTAATAAAATCTTAATAAAGGTTAATAATGTATTAAGATTTTACTATTGCTTTTTTTCTTATCAATATAATAGGTGTACATTGTTTTCCTTGTCCTGCTGGATTATCTTTTATCATTTCTATTAGTTCTTTATCTTCTAATTGTATGTCATTAGATTTACCTAATATTTCTTGTCCTAAATCGTTTGCATCAACTATCATACAAGAAATATCAAGTTTGCTTTTTATTTCGTTACATACTTTATTTGGATCTTTTGGTAGTTGTATTCCTATATCTTGATATTCTTTCCATATATGCCCATAAAAGCCATCTAATCCACTTACTTCTTGTCCTACTATTTCATAAAATACTCCTTTTTTTCCAAATAGTTTGGTTATAGCACTTGCGATACTTGCAAATAACACACGAAATATACCTACTGTATTAATTGCATATTGCATTTTTATTGCTTCTCCTACACCTATTCCAGTAGAAGGATGAGAAGCAAATTTCGATAATAGTTTTGCTAAAAAACTTACCTTTATATTTTCTCTTTTTATAACTCTGTTTTGACATAAAGCAATTATTTTTTCACTACTTGCCACTATATCTCCTTCTTCATAAATGGGTAAAACATATTCCTTAAAAATATCAATATAACTGTCTCCTTGTTTTACAAATCTTGTTTTTATAGCATGTCTTAAATAAACATTTTCTCCTACTTTTATTTCTACATTTTTTCCTTCATTTGATACAAATTCCATACTTTATTTCCTCCTACACTAATCATAATTAGCATAAGAGTGTATCTAACTTGTATCTATTTTCTTTAGACAGCTAACATATACCCTACTTTATAAATAGTTTTAATCTTTTCCTCCCAACCTAATTTTTTCCTTAACCTTTGTATGTGTAAGTCTATTGTTCTTGTTCCGAATTCTAAATCTTCACCCCATACTTTTTCATAAATTATTTCTTTATATAAAGCAAAGTTCTTATTTTGTATGAGTAGTATTAATAGATCAAATTCTTTTGGAGTAAGAGAGATTTTTTTACCTTCTCTTATTACACATCGTCCTTCAATATCTACTTCTATATTATCTATTTTTTGTATTTCTCTACCTCTGTTATATCTTCTAAGTACTGCTTCTATTCTAGCAATTAGTTCGCCTATTTCAAATGGTTTTGTTACATAGTCATCAGCTCCTTCTCTTAAGGCTTTAATTTTGTCTGAAGTTGAATTTTGAGCTGTTACAAATATTACAGGGGTTTGTGATACTTGTTTAATATATTCTAATAGTTCATATCCATTTATTATTGGGAGCATTATATCTAGCAAAATTAAATCATAGTTATTGTTTTCTATCAAGTCAGCTCCTATTTTGCCATTGCTTGCAACTTGACATATATATCCTTGTAATTCTAGTTCTTTTTTTATAAAATTTGATATTTCCCTTTCATCTTCAACTATTAATACACTATTCATTGGCTTTCTCCCAAAATCAATATAGTATAAAAGTGTATCTAAGTTGTATCAGTATAAAATACAACAAAAAAAGGAAAGGATTATTCCTCCCCTTTAATATTTTTCTTAAAATCTATAAATAGTTTCTTTTGTTGAACACAATTTATCTGCTAAACATACTATTTTTGCTTCAATTGTTTTTGGAAACCTTGTTATCGTAAGTGGCCACATGTGTGTTTCTATTATTTCTTGTTCTTCTTTAGTTATATTAAAATATTTTTGAGCATTTTCACTTGCTATTCTAGGATGATGAAATCCATGAAGTCTTGGCCTTCCATCTAATATATGCCAATCATATAAAAAGAAGTCATGAAACATTGCACCAACTACTAGAAAATCATAATTTATTTTAAGTTTAAATTTTCTTTCACAAAATCTTGCAATTATGTAACTTAAATATGCAACATTTCTTGAATGTATGTATACAGTGGTTTTACCATGTTGTATATACTTTCCAAGCAATTTTTGAATTGCTACATATCTTTTTATTTGAATTATGCGTAATGCAAATTCTCTTCTATATGAACTTGTTTTTTCTTTAACCATTGTCTTTTTAATTCCACCCTTATTTTATTATATTATAATTATACAACATATGGTTACTTTAAATCAATGGAAAATTTATTAAAATTTTATTAAGCTATTTTTCTATAATAATTGTAACTGGTCCATCATTTAATAGTTCTACTTTCATATGTGCACCAAATTCTCCACTTTGAACTTCTATACCTGTTTCTTGACATTTTGCTTTAAAGTATTCGTATAATTCGTTTGCTACGTCTGGTTTAGCTGCATTTGTAAAACTTGGTCTATTTCCTTGAGTTGTATCTGCATATAATGTGAATTGAGAAACTATAAGTAATTTACCATTTACATCTTTTACAGATAAATTCATTTTATCGTTTTCGTCTGTAAATATTCTTAAATTAAGTAATTTTTTTACAAGATAATCTGCTTGTTCTTTAGTATCTTCATGAGTTACACCAAGAAGAACTAGAAGTCCTTTATCTATTTTGCCAGTTATTTCTCCGATTTACTGTAACACTAGCTTTTGACACTCTTTGTACAACTATTTTCATTTTAATTTTTCTCCTTTGCATTAATCTTTTTATTTTTAGGTTTAACTTTATTCCTAATAAATAAGTGTATAGTTCTTTTAATTTCATGAGTACGTTCTATTTGGGCTTCTTTATAAGCGTTTAAGTGTTCTTCTATATTTTTAACATTATTGCTTATTGCAAATATAAAAGAATATTTTTCTTTATTCAATTTCATTTGATTAAATATAGTTGATTTAAAGTCTTCATAAAGAACTATTAATCCTTTTTCTTTTGCAAATTTACGTATTTTAACTACTAACTGGCTACTATATGCAAAATCTATTATAAATATTCCAAAAAATAATCCTATTACAAATGAAAAAGCTAAATTATCTTGCAACCAATCTAAGGAAGTTTTTACAAAAGGATTTGCTAAATAATAATACATCGCTCCGAGTATTCCCCAAAGGACAGTATACAAAGGGCAAATAAGTCCATCTATATTTCCCCATCTATCAGAATAATCCCAAAGTTTTACGCCCATTCCTTTTATAAATATAATTCCAGCAATATATTCAATTAATGTAACTGTAAGAGCCATTATGATCACTACTGCTATACCATTTAGTGGGATTTGCGCCAATAGATAAAATGTGCATACTCCAAATCCATATAATGGGACATATGGTCCAACTAAGAAACCTGGATTTATCCATTGCTTGCTTGATACAAGTCTTCTATAAAATAATTCTAATACCCAGCCTGCTAAACTTCCCACTGAAAATAAGAAGGCTAGTCTTAAAAATAAAATCATAATATTTTTAACATCTCCTATATATTAATTAAATCCTTTATTACTTCTCCTGCAATTAATAATCCTGCTGAAGAAGGAACAAATGATATACTTGCAGGTGTTCTTTTTTCTTCCACTAATTCTAGTATTTTTTTAGGTTCTTCTTTTGAATATACTACTTTTAAATTTTCTATATTTTGTTTTTTTAATTCTTTCCTTATAACTTTTGCAAGAGGACAGACAGATGTTTTGGTTATATCAGCTACTTCAAATTTATTTGCTTCTAATTTATTGCCTGTTCCCATTGATGATATTATTTTTATATTCTTCTTTTTTGCTATTATAATTAATTCTATTTTTGATTTTACAGTATCTATTGCATCTACTATATAATCTATACTATTATCTATAATGTCAGTTTCTTTTGTAAAAAATTCTTTATATGTTATTACTTGAACTTTAGGATTTATATCTAATATTCTCTCTTTCATGATTTCTGTTTTATATTTTCCTATTGTGCTATGTAGAGCAATAATTTGCCTATTTAGGTTTGTGATAGATACTTTATCGTTATCTACTAATATAAAATTTCCGTATTCCTGCTCTTGCTAATCCTTCACATACAAATGAACCTACTCCACCTATTCCGAATACTGCAACTTTTGAATTATTTAATTTTTCTATATTTTCTTCTCCAATTAGAAAGCTTGTCCTAGAAAATTGTTCATTCATTTTTATTCTTATCTCCTAATCTATTAAATTTTAAAAACGGAACTAAGATTTTCTAGCAAGGTTTCTTACAAGAAAATCTAACTTTCGCATAATTATCTTCTACGTCAAGTACACGTTATACGTGTACTTTCCTAGAATTTAAAAAAATATGGTTCTATATCTGGGTAATATTTTTTAGCAAGTACATCTTCGCCTGTTGAAAGTCTTATAGTTACATTAGGGTAAGTTTTCACCATTTTATTATTTCCCCAAAGCTTATATATGAAGTTTGATAAATTTTCATTTTCTTTATATGTGTTATTATATTTTGATAATGTTTCTCCTTTATTTTCAACTTCTAAATCGTTTTCTACTATAGTTCTTGTTAGATAGCAATCAAGAGCATAGCCTGATACAACACAGTTGATAAATAATAAAACTATTATTGAAAATGTCGCTACTTTTATTACTACTATATTTTTTAATTTTAGCTTGAGCCAATCTATAAAATTATCTATTTTAGGGTTTACAACTTTTAATAAATATAGTCCAAGTAATCCCCAAAATATTGAATATATAAGTGATATTCTTCCATTAATATTCAAGAATTTATCTGAATAGTCCCACCATCTTGTATGCAAGAGTTTTTCTCCTACAAAGCTTACTATATATTCTGTGATACTACCGAACTACAAATCCTCCTAAAAAGAGTCTATGAGTTTTGTCTTTATACCTTTGCAATGCACATATCATTACAACTGCACCAACTCCATATATTGAACAAAATGGTCCATATAGAAAGCTTTGTCTTGATTCTATGACACCATATAGTATAAAGGCATACATTGTTTCTATTATGTATCCAATTACACTATAAATTATAAAATAAGCAAGTATCCTCCATATACTTATTCCTGCTATTTTTAGATTTTTCATTTATATATTTCCTTTTTAATAATATTTGCATAATATTTTATCATAAAGTTTAGAAAAAATAAAGCACAAAAAATAAGATAAAGTTTAAATTAAGTGAAAGAGCTCGCCCCGAGCTCTGAACGCAATTTAAAACTTTATCTTATTTATGATATATTTTTAATTATTATTCATGCCTAAATTCATTTTCTTTAGTTCTTCAAAGCGTTTAATTTTATTAGTTGTAGTTTTTGCAAATTCTTCATTTGTTAATATCATATTTTTAACATATTTGTATTTTGGGAATAGTTTGTTTGTTTCTTTTACTTTTTCCCATATTACTTTTTTTAGTTCTTCTGCCTTTAGGTTTGGATATTTTTCTTTTGCAACTTCTTCATCATATTTTATTTTTACTGATAAAACTACATCTTCTTCCTTTGGAAGTCCGAATACAAAACATTCTTCTACTAAATCTATTTTATTAATATGTTCTTCCATTTCTTCTGGGAATATCTTTTTACCATTTTTTAGGACTATTAAGTTCTTTTTTCTTCCAGTAATATATACATACCCCTGAGCATCTATATATCCATAATCCCCTGTATAAAGCCAGCCGTCTTTTAACACTTCTTTCGTTGCTTCTTCATCTTCATAATATCCAAGCATAACATTTGGAGCTTTTACAACAAGTTCGCCTATTCCCTCTTTATTCTTGTCTTCTATTCTAATTTGAACATTTTTCATAGGGAATCCTATTGATCCATATTTCCTATATTTATAGTTTTCAGCACAAAGTACAGGCGAGGTTTCTGTTAATCCATATCCTTGTACTGTCAAAATTCCTAAGTCATTTAGTCCTTTTTCTACTTTTTTGTCTAAAGATGCTGCTCCACTTATTACAAATCTAAGTCCACCAAGTTCATCTATTATCTCCTTGAATACTTTTCTTCTTATGTCTATTCCAAATTTTAAAAGAATATTAGTGAAGATTTTAGCTATTTTTACCATTTTTGTTTTACCTTTTTTAGCTATTCCTTCGTTTAGTTTTTTATAAATTGCTTCAATCAATATTGGAACTCCAACAAAAAATGTTACATGATATTCTTTTAGATTTTGTCCTATATATCTTAAGCCGTCAGGGAATGCTGTTGTTATTCCTGAACTTAGCATGATTAATTGACCTGTTGATCCAAATGTATGATGAAATGGTAAAAATGCAAGATTCACATCAGTACTTCTAAAGTCTTCTACAAGTTGCATATCAGAGATATTTCTTGCTATATTGTATTGTGAAAGCATTACTATTTTAGAGTTAGATGTAGTTCCAGATGTAAAAACTAATGTTGCTAATGCTTTACTATCTATTTCAAAGTCAATAAATTCCTTATTTCCATTTTCTATTTCTTTTTTTCCTCTTTCTATTATGTCTTTTAAATACTTTGCATTTTCAATTTTATCCATGCATATAAATTCTTTTAAATTAGATTTTTCTTGTGTCTTTATTTTATCTATAATTTCAGCATATTTTTCTTCATAAATAATTGCATCTACTTTACTTCTGATTATTGAACTTTCAATTTCTATATCTGTTAATCCTTTATCTAAAGGTACTGCAATTATTCCTCCTAATAAAAGCGATACATAAGAAAGTGCCCATTCATATCTGTTTTTAGAAAGTATTGCTATTCTTTTTCCTTTTAATCCAAGGGCAAATAATCCTGTTCCTAGATTATTTACTTGGTTTATAAAATCTGTATAAGTTATATCTATATATTTAATATCATTGCCATTTTTCTCTTTTATTTTAAATGCTATGTTATTTGGATATTTTTCAATTGAATAATAAATTACTTGTTTTATATTATCAAAAACTGGATATTCAAAAAAAGTTTCGTTTCTCATTTTTTTCTCCTTTTTATCTAGTATTCGATACTAGATTATCATAAGTAATAAATCTTGTCAAGCGGTTTGCTATTATTAAAATCTTACAAAATTCGACTTATTACCTATATTATTAGTGGTTGATATTTTTTCATAAATATGTATATTTTCATAAAATTTGGAAATAAATATTTTTTAGATAAATATGTTCGAATGGAGGTTTTTATATGACAAGTAAAGAATTATTATATGTTGAGGATGCTTTAGGACATGAAAAATTTATGAAAACATGTAGCAAAAAAACATCAGCTCAGCTAACAGATCCTACTTTATCAAGTTACATTGGAGAACTTGAGCAAAAACATACTGAATTATATAACAAATTTTTAAATTTACTTTAATATATGGGAGGTTAGTGTGAAAAAAACTCTTACATTTTCACAATTATTCAGAGGTTTTTATTAAATATTTATTAGAGCTGCAAATTGCTCGAATGGAGGTTTTTATGGAAGATAGAGATTTAATGGAAAAAGAATTATTAGTGATTAAAGGTGTTTGTGATTTATATCTTCATGGCACAATTGAATCGTCAACTGCGGAAGTTCACTGTGCTTTTAAAGATGCACTAAATACATCTTTAGATATTCAAAACAAATTATATAATCTAATGGCTGAAAAAGGTTGGTATAAAACAGAAGTTGTAGAACAAACAAAAATAGATCAAGCAAAGCAAAAATATTCTGCTGGTTGCTAAATTTAGAATATCCTCTAATTAAGTATATTAGAGGATATTTGTTACATATTTTTTCCCATTTCGGCAAATGTTTCTTCTTTCAATATTTCTAGACATTTTCCTTCTGGATATATTGGCTTTAAAACTTTAAGTGTTACATCTTGCTTTTTCTTGAAAAGTTTTCTCATTCCTTTTGGCTCTCTAAATGTAAATACCATAGGAACTATCGGAACATTGTTTCTTATGCTAAAGTCAAATGCACCATTTTTAAAGTTTCTTAGTTTATTACAATATGGTATTAATGACGCTTCTGGATAGAAATGTACAAGTTCTCCTTCTTTAAGCAAATTGTCTATTGCTTTTAAAAAGTTTTTCTTGTTATTAATATCTTTTGGAATTGGTATTGCTTTTAATAATTTAATTAATTTTCTTACAAATGGTATTTTGAAACTATCTGCTAAAGCTGTAAAATGTTCTTTTCTATCTCCACATGCTAAAGCTACCATTGCACAGTCTAATATTAAGACATGGTTCGCAACTGTAACAGCACCTTCTTCTAAATACCTAACGTTTTCTTTTCCTTCTATTTTTAAGTCATATACAATTTTAGTTATAACTTTTAATATAGGGTAAGCAATCAAATAGTATAGGATATCTGACATAAGCCTAAACACTATATTTGTAGGTACATAATCATAGTTTTCATCTATGTCAAATTCAAGTGTTCTTAAGGAATTGATGAATTCTAAATCTTCTTGATTTTCACTAATTGCTTCTTCCCTTTCTATCATTTTTATTCATCTCCTTTTATTCTAGGTTACTTCTGTATCGTTCTTCAATAAAATCACAAATCTTTTTGCAAGCTTCTTTATCAATATATTTAGATTGATTTGATATTATTTCTTTTTGTAAAGCTTTATCTTTTAATAGTTTATATGTATTGGAAATAGTTTCTTCTATTGTGTTAGATTTCAATGACATTTTCTTTTCACTAAAATAGTCTGCATTGTAGTTTTCACAACCTGGTATTGGCATTGTATGGATAAATGGTTTATTCAATGTTGCAATTTCAGTAGTTGTAAGCCCACCTGGTTTAGTTAAGATTATTTCGCTTATTGTCATATATTTGTATATTTCTTTTGTAAATGGCAGTATTATAACTCTAGTATCATTCTGATAATCATCATTTAAAGTTTTAAGCAATTTTTTATTGCTACCACATGATATAATAAACCTTAAATCATTTTCTGCATTTTCAATAAGTCCTTTTAATATTTTAGCAGTATCTCCAAATCCCATACTTCCTGTTAATATTAAGATATACTTTTTTGAACTATCAAGTTTTAGCTCTTTTAATTGTTTTTCTTTATCATAACTAATACTGAAATTATTTGATACTGGAATTCCGAAGGCAACTAATTTTTCTTCTTTTATACCTCTATCAGTAAAGCTTTTCTTTAGTTCTTCACTTGGTACTATAAAATAATCTGGATTTGTTTCTTCCCAAAATGGTATGCATACATAGTCTGTTGCAATTGCAACAAAATGTATGTCATGTTGTTTTTTTATTGTTGTTAACGCTTGTGCTGCAAAAAGGTGTGTTGTAACAATATAGTCATATTCATTTTCTTTTATGTATTCATATAGTTTCTTTTTAGAAAAACTATTTAGTGCATATACAGGAGATTTTATTTTTGTTTTTCTATATAGTTCTCCTAGCTTATATACAGTTTTAAATACTTTTCCATTTTTCCCAGTAGTTCTTATATATAGTTTGTTTATATGATCTTTTACTTTAGTATTTATAATCTCTAAATATTCTTTAAATTCGTTTTCTATATTTCTTCTATTAAGTTCTTCTTTTATTGCGAAAGCTGCTGAATTGTGTCCTCCACCAGTTCCACATGACAATATTAATACCTTCATATGTTTATCCTTTAAAATATTTATAGATATATTATAACATATTTCGATATATTTTAACAATTGTTTTTGAAAAATTTTTGAGGGGAAGGAACCTGTTAGAGTTCCCTCCCCTCAATACGATGCTTAGAAATACAAAATTATCAAAAGAGCTAATTTCAAAAGACAAAATCCAATGGTCATCATAATGATGCAGAATATCTCTAACATTATGCTAGTAGCAATTGGATATCGCTTTGTTAGCTCCATGTAAGCTGCTGAATTTCTCCATTTTTTCTCCCGCATAAATTGGAGGACTGACATTATCCAAGTAACTCCCAAGCCAGCAACTACAGCACTAGGTATGATTTTAAATATTGACAATATTGCTTCCAACATTGTATTTACTCCTTTCTTTTATTGATAGTAACATTTATTGTAAAACCAAAAAGTAAGGAGTTTTCACTCCATCACTAATTAGTGAATAGGAATTCACAAATATTTTATGCAAACAAACATTTATAATATTATTATAGCATATATTTGCATAAATGTCGATATTTATTTTTATGTAATTTCCACATGATTAGCTATTTCAACCTAAAATGTCCTGATATTTCTTTCCAAGCATTATTAAGTTCTAGTGCATCTTCTTCTCTTAGTGGTTGTCCGAGAATTATGTATTAAATATGGTATTCCTTTCTTATTCCTTTTATCTGATATTATACCAATATGAGAAGTACCAAAAACTACAATATCTCCTGGTTGCCATTCTTCTATTTTACTTAAATCTGTTGTTAGGGTTATTGCATTTCTTTCAAAATATACTTTGAGGTTTGGGACTCTTCTAAAGTCTATATTTGGATCTGGCTTTCCAGATACTCTTGGATATTTCTCTACATTGTTTTTTATATCTTCATCTACCATATCTTTTAAACTGTATCCTGCATTTTTGAATGCTCTCCATATTACATCTGTACAAACACCTTCACTATCAGGAGGATATCCCCCTGAATAGTAAGCACTTTTATATTTTGGTTTATTTTCTGCTTCTTTTCTTGCTCCTTGTAATATATCTGTATAGTCGTCTATTGTATCATTATCCATATCATTTTTACTTAGAACAACTTCTATTCCAAAATCTTCGGCATAATATACTTTTTTATGCTTTTGATAAAACTGGGTTAAAATAAAAACTAATATAGATAAAATTATAATTAGAAAAATAGTTATAATAGCTATTTTAATAGTTTTCTTCATAAATATAGCCTTTCGTTATTTAAAATTTAAGAATTCAAAGATTTTTGTAATATTCTCTTAACTTTAGGTAAAAGATATTTGCTTCCACCTATATCTTTTACATCCTCAACCATACTTACTATTAAATATTGCTTAGAACTATTTTCGTCTGCAATAAAGGCATTAAACCAGCCTAAATTTGTTCCTGTTTCGTCTTCCTTATTATCTTTTATTTCAGCTGTGCCTGTTTTTCCTGCAAGTGTTACGCCATCAATTTTCACACTATGTGCTGTTCCATTAGGATTTTCTATAACTTGTATCAAATCCTCTTTTATAGTATTTGCTGCTTCTTTGCTAAAGGCATTTGATATATATACTTCTGCTTTTGCATTTTCTTTATATTCTATATATGGTGTAAGCATATCTCCATTGTTCACAAAAGCTGTATACATAGATGCCATGTGTATAGGATTAGTTAATACTTTTCCCTGTCCATATCCTGTATCAGCAAGCTGAACTTCACTTGCAAAAGTATCATTAGTTGCAAAAGTAGATGAAGTCATAGATTGTGGGAAAGTTATTGATTTATTAAATCCTATTTTATTAAGCTCACTTGACAAGGTATCTGCTCCAATTTTAAGTGCTGCTTTTGCAAAATATATATTGTCTGAATAGATTAAAGCATTTTCTAAATTTGCATTTCCGCTATACTCTTTTAGAGTTGTTACTTTATATGGTCCCCAACTAGTATCCTTTTGCCATTCAAGTCCACTTGCACCAAAATTTTCATCCTTTGAGATTTTACCTGTTGTAAGTCCAATTGCACCAATTATAGGTTTAAAGCAAGAACCTGGTACATAGCTTGACTGATACCTATTATACATAGGTTTATTTGTATCATTTTGTAGATTTTTCCATTTGCTATTTGTCATACCTAATATAAATTCATTTGTATCATAAGAAGGAGTACTGCAAAGAGCAAGTACTTCTCCCGTTTTAGGGTTCATTACTACTGCTGCTGCTTTATCGTTTTTAAATTCTTCATATACATATTTTTGTATTCCCGCATCTATTGTAAGTTTTACATTTTCTCCATTTTTAACATCAATTTTAGCTATTGTTTCATTTTTATTTCCTTGACTATCAGTTATATATATTTCTACACCATCTTGTCCCTTTAATTTATCTTCATATATCTTTTCTAAACCTGTTTTTCCAATAACACTATTTTCTGTATAACCTTTATCTTTATTTGCTTCTAATTCTTCAGCTGAAATATTTTGAACATATCCTATCAAATGTGCCATTTGCTCTCCATACGGATATACTCTTGATTTTGCATCAGTAATTTTTATTCCTGGTATTTTTAGTAACTCTTGTTTTAAGCTACTATTGTCTTTTGATACATTAGTTATCGGAACAAAGGTATCACTTTTTACATATGAAGCCTTAAGAGAAGAATTTATTTTATCTTCAGATATTTCTAATAATTCAGCTATTTTTTTAATATCTTCGTCTGCATTCTTATTCATTTTTCCTGGAACTAAACCAACAGAAGATACTGTTCCTTCTCCTGCAAGAAGTACATTGTTTCTATCATATATGTTTCCCCTTTTAGGCTGAGAAGTGCTTACTCTTACTCTTTCTGTATCGTCTAAACCTGGATATATCATTCTAGAAGACCAATTTATTCTATATTCTTTTTCAGCATTTTCTTTTAGCGATACTTGTCCTTGAAAACTTACATTTCCTGCTAAAGTGTCCATTGACATATTATATGTAAGACTTACAATTCCATTTTCTTCTTTTAAGGTTTGTATATTATCTACTTTGATATTTTTAGCATTCATACCGTTATAGATATTTTTATTTCTTGAGACAAATATATCTTGGGTATATTCTGATTTAATGCTTTCATCAATTAACTCATACATCTTTTCATATTCTCCGATTTTGTAAATATGAGAAATATGTATTTAAAACTTTTGTTGGATCATTTTTATTTTTACCTGAGAATACAGATATTAATATAATTATTAAAAGTATTAAAAATGCTATTCCTGCTATAATTAAAGTTTTTTTCTTATTCATATTATTTTCCTTTCGTTAATCTAATTTGATATAATATTATCATATCATGAATTAAAAAACAAGAATAGATTTCTTAATAAAATCTATTCTTGGAAATATTTTTATTCATATATACGATAGTCATAAACATTAACAAAGTCGCCTTCTGCTTCCATATTTAATTGAGTCATTTGTTCTGCTTCTAGTGCATCGATTGTTCCTTCTAATGTTATTATAACTTTTTCATCTTCTGATAGCAAATCTACTTTTACCTTCTTTTCTTCTATTTTGTTTTTGGTAGTATTTTTTACATCAGCTAGCATTACTGTCTTGTTACTTAATGTTTCAAGATTTACATTATTTATTTCTAAACCATTTAAGGTTTTAGTATCTTGCAGTTTTCCACTTGTATTTATTTTATTTCCGCTTTCACCTGTTACTGCATAATCTCCAGCTGGCTCTCCTGCTTGTGATGGATTATTAGTTACTTGATTTGTAGAATTTCCATCTTTATTGCCTTCATCCTTTTTTTCTAGCATTTTTGCTCCAACTACTATTAAAGCAATTATAACCACTATTGCAACTATCACTATTAACACTTTCTTATTCATTATCTTTTGACCTCCAGTTTAATTTATATATTAAATTAATTATATTTTTAATTTATTTTTTTGTCAATAGTTACAAGATAAATTGAAAAACTCTGTATTAATATGGTGTTTTAATTAATTATCATGTAATCCAACCCTTTCATGACTACAATAACTGTGTCGAGATGTTCTACTATGTCTGCAGCTAATAGCTTTGTCAACTTTTCCATCTCCTCCGCAAGTAGTACAATCAACCTTCGTTGTTGCAGGACATCCACGCCTACTCATGGCAATTGTTGCCCCTCCATATTGGCCGAAGGAATTTTTACAAGATGTACACACGATGACCCTGAAATCGTGACCTGCGTTGCACGTCATAAAGGTCTTACCAGTTAGAGCGGTCACTTTACAGGAAGGACAAGTAAAGTTACCTGTTTGACTAAAAGTTGAAGAATAGTCCCTACCGGCAAGTCGAACTTGTTCCACCGAGCGCCACCACATGATGAGCAGGTTTTTCCATTAGCTTGCACAAAAGGTCCATTACATGTATATCCTGTTCCTGGACAATATGTTCTAACTTGTGTTTGTATATCTCCTTCTGTTGTTGCTTTTCCATCTGAAACATCTACTCTCCAATAATAATATGTATATTGACTTAAGTTTGTAGGTGTTTGTATTGCTACTTGCACATTTTGTTCTTGATTTGTTAAGTCTGTTAAGTAATTTAAGTTATTTGGGTCTGTTCCATATCTCAATGTATATGTTAATGTATCTCCATCTACATCTGTTGATTTTGCATTTACTTTTATATAGTTTGTTCCTTTACTATTAAATGAAACAACTGCTTTTGTTGGTGGTGTATTTGCAACTAGTGTTGTTGCTGTTATTCCTGTTCCTGTTTTTATATTTCCCGCTTTATCTACTGCTTCTACGACTATATTATATGTTGTTTCTCCTTCTAAGCCTGTTACATTGAACCTTCCTTCTTCATTGTTTTTTAGCTCTTTTACTATTGTTGCTCCTTGTTTTATGTAGAAGTTATAATGTGATATTCCTGATATTTCATCTGTTGTTCCTGCAGTAACTGTAAATTCATGAGCTGTTATTGAGCCTTCTACTATACTTGGTAAGAAGTTTATTGGAGCTTCATTATCTTTTTGTATTATTATTGTCTTTGTCCCTTCTGTTTTGTTTCCTGCTTTGTCTTTTGCTTGTATCCCTATTGCTACTTTTCCTTCTTTTGTTATCTTTATTTGTCCTGTTGTTCCTTTTACATATGTTTTTTGTTCTTCTGGTATTTCACTTGGGCTACTTCCTTCTGGTATTTCCCAATAGTAGTATCCTTCTATTCCACTTTCAATTGGTTCGTCTGTCATGTTGTTTAGTTTTATTGTTACTTCTTCTGATACATACCATCCTGTTTCTGTTCCGTCTATTATTCCTTTTGTTCCTTCTATTTCTATTTCTCCTACTTCTGGATGTATGTTGTCGTATTTTATTTCTTTGTTTGCTTGTTCTGATTCGTTTCCTTGTTTGTCTGTTACATATGCATATATTATTGTTCTTCCTGAGTCTTTTATTGTTAATGTTGCTTCTTTTCCTTCTACATATGTATATTCTTCGTCTTTGTTT
>CANPOS010000022.1 GCA_947575745.1 uncultured Clostridium sp. | reverse complement strand
TGTTTGGTTTTGGCTTTGACTATTTTGGTTTCTAACCATAAGGGGAGAAATAAAAGTTCTAGTAAAGAATATATTTATAATTTATTTCGTTATCTTTACATTGCTTTTCCTTCAAAGAAACTGTAATATTTTTTAATGAGCCTCTTTCACTTTGTAAGATTTACTACGTAAATCTACGTGAACATCTCTCATTAAAAAACTAACAGTTTCTAACTCGAAAAAGCTTGTTAGCGATAACATCAATAAATTATAAATATATTCTTTACAGAACTTGAAGAAAGTATTCTCTTGGGAATTTTTTTAAGCGAAAACCAACAAATCAAAGGAAACCAAGGAGGAACAAATGGAAACCAAAAAAATGCCCTTAAGAGGGTTTATTAAACATACCCAAAAACAAGAAGGAATTACATTAATCGCCTTAATCATCATGGTAATTCTATTAATCATACTAGCAATGGTAAGTATAAAAGCATTAACAGGAAAAGAAGGGATACTAGCATCATCAAGCAATATTGCAAACGAATATGTAATACAGCAATATGGAGAACAGATAGAGCAACTTGTACATAGTATAATTTTGAAAGACTCATTGATAGGAAAAAAAACAACAGTAACAAGTATGGCAGAAGAAATGGAAAAAGAAGACTGGATAAAAAGTGCAGTGCCAAACGAAGAAGCAAAAGATATAATAGTCACAACAACAGATGGATATATATATCAAGTATACTATGATGAAGAAACAGGAAAAAAAGAAATAGACTATATAGGAAAAGAAGATGGAGAAGGGATACCAACAATAAAAGCAAGCTATGACAAAATAAAAGCAATGATAACAGCAGAAGCAGAATGTAAAGGAGGAATAAAAGAAATACAGCTAATATACAAAGGAGAGATAGTAGAAACACAACAAGGAGAAACAGCAAATTTCAATGTACAGAAAACAGGCTGGTATAAAATAAAAGCAGTAGCAAACAATGGAAAAACAAGAAGTACATGGATACGAGTATCAAGCACAGTAACAGCCCCATTAATAGAAATAATATCAAATGGAGAACAAGAAAACGATTGGTATGGAAAAGACGATAAGCTAGTAGAAATCAAGATAAGCACAAACAACCAAACAGCAACAGGAATATATTATAAAACAAACAAAGACGAAGATTTTAACTTTATAGAAGGAAGAGAAGCAACATTAACGATAAGCGACTCAGGAAGAACAATAATATATGCATATGTAATAGACAAACAAGGAAATGAATCAGAACAAGCAAACAAAGAAATAAAATATGACAATATACATCCAGAAGTAGGAGAGCTAGAAATAGAAGGAACAAAAGGAACAATAGAGGGGAAAGAAACAGGATGGTATAAATCAGAAGAAGTAATAATAAAGCTAAACAATATGACAGATGAACCAGCTGATAGTGGAGTAGTAGGATATTATTATTGGGAAATACCAGAAGGAAGTACTTCAAATGAAGTGACAGAAGAACAAAAAACATATGTAAAAGGAAGTACAGGGCAAATAAAGATAACAAAAGAAGGAAAAATAACAATAGGAATACAAGCAAAAGATAAAGCAGGAAATATAACAGAGCTAGCAAAAATAAAAACAATAACAATATATAAGGACAGTGTGTTACCAGGAGAGTTCTTACCAAGTATAGTAGTAGGAAGCGAAACAACAAATGGATTTACAGCCACTGCAGGAACAACAGATACTAACTCAGGAATAAGTCATTATAATTTCTATGTAAGAGAAGGGAACAAAACGGTAAAAGAACTAAAAAATGACAAAACAGGAAGTTTTGCTGTTACAGGGTTAGCATCACAGAAAACATACAGTGTAATAGTAGAAGCAGTAGATAATGCAGGAAACATAAGAACAGGAACAGGAATAACAGGGACAACAACAAAAGCAGGAAAACCAAATATATTAATAGCAACACATGGAGAACAAGAAAACGAATGGTATGGAAAAGACGACCAAAAGGTAGGAATAACAATAACAGCAACAAATGCAAATGCAACAAAGATATACTATAAAAAATCAACAGAAGCAAACTATACAGAAATAACAGGAACAATAGCAATAACAGAAATAAATACAACAGGGAAATACACAATACAGGCATACACAGAAGACCAATATAAAAATGTATCAGAAGTAGCAGTAAGTGAAGAAATAAAATATGATAATACACACCCAACAGTTGGAAACATAGATGTAATAGGAACAAAAGGGACAATAAATAGCTTAAACACAGAGTGGTATACATCAGACACAGTAAACTTAAGATTAAATAATTTGTCAGATGGTACAGGAGGATCAGGTATAGCAGGATACTATTATTGGGAAATACCAGCAGGAAGTGTAAAAGACGACGTACTAGAAAGTCAAAAAATATATGTGTCAGGAACAACAGGAAACATAGAAATAGCAAAAACAAAGGAAGGAATAATACAATTAGGATTAACAGCAAAAGATAATGCGGGAAATGTGTCAACAACAGTCAAAACATTAACAGTAAAGAAAGATAGTGTAGCACCAAGTACATTCACACCAACAATAAGTAATCAAACAACAACAGGATTTACAGTAAATGCAAGTAGTACAGATAGCATATCAGGAATATCACACTATAACTTCTATGTAAAAGCGGGAAATACAATAGTTAAAAAATCAGAAGCAAGTACAGCAGGAACATTTAATGTAACAGGATTATCAGAAAAAACAAGCTATACAATAGAGGTACAAGCAGTAGATAATGCAGGGAATGTAAGAATAGGAACAGTAATAACAGGAACAACAAAAGGAGTAGTTGCAACACCAACAATAACATTAAGCCCACAGGTAGCAAATGGTTCAAATGGTTGGTATAAAACAGGAAATATAATAATAACAATAAATGATGGAACAACAGATAGTACAAAATCAGGAGTAACAGGAATAGTATATACACTAAATGGAACAGTCAGAACAGTAACAGGAAGAACAGCAACAGTAACAATAAATACAGACGGAACACATACAATAAAAGCATATAGCACAGATGGAAGCACAAATTCAGTAGAAACAAGTACATACACAATAAAAAGAGATGTAACAGACCCAAGTACAGCAAGTTTAGGGACACCAACCAATGTAACAACAACTGGAATGACAATAACAGCATCAGCTTCAGATGCAACATCAGGAGTAGCAACATATAAATTCCAAGCAAGCACAGCAAGCAACTTCTCAAGTATAGCAAAAGAGTCATCAGCCCAAACAAGTAACACATATACATTTAGTGGACTAAACGATGGAACAACATATTACTTAAGAGTGGTTGTTACAGACAAGGCAGGAAGAACAAAAACTTCAAGTACAATAACGCAAGCAACAGTAAAAGCAAATACAGCACCAACAAAAGCAGAGGTATCGTTTAATACAAAAGGGACAAATTACATAAAAATAAATGCGAAATCGACAGATGTGGATGGAGATGCGTTAACATATACATTATATTATGGAACAAATTCGACTAGCTTAACAAAATCAACACCACTAGCAAATCAAACACAAAATGTACAAGTAGCAATACAAACACCTACAAATTTAAGTGAGTATACATATTATTATTGGAGAGTAGATGTATCAGATGGAAAAGCAACTACTCAAGGTGATGTACAAACCAGAGTTAGAACATATTGTCCAGGTACAGGTCGTTCTTGTACAGGTGTAGCTTATGGTTGCTATAGTTGTGGCTCGAAGTCCAATAAAACTTGTGGTGGATCTACTCACATTTCAGGTCATCAGTTCACTGCCTACTATAAATGCTCTATCTGTGGGTGGGAGCGGTCAGCATCGACAAAAGAATGTTCTTTGCGATTCGTGCGGAGCCTTATTACTCCAAGGGTACAGCCACACAGAGGAATGCTTTCGACAGTTATATGAAATACCTACGAGCTGTAACAAAGCTGTTTGTGCTAGCTGTTTCAAGAGCTGGAATACTAAAGAGGTGCCTTGCAATCATGGATTCACGTCACGACATGAATATTGTTCTCATGGCAATACCTCACAGCACGACTAATAGTTGAGAAAATTAGATAGACCCAGGTGACTGAGCTAACTGGAACAATTCTAAATACATCATTTTAAGTAAAATAAATAAGCAATTAATTAGATATACAGCTTTTTGTATTCTAATTAATTGCTTTTATTTTACTTAATTATACCTTAATAAAAAAATCATAAAAAACATTGACTTTGAACTAAAAAAATGATACAATATTACTCGTTGAGTTCTACGGAAACAACAAATACAAAAAATGGAGGTGAAATTTAAGTGCCAACAATTAATCAATTAGTAAGAAAAGGAAGACAAACTTCAAAATCAAAATCTACAGCTCCTGCATTACAACATGGATTTAACTCTAAAAAGAACATAGCAACTGATCACAGAGCACCACAAAAAAGAGGTGTATGTACAGTTGTTAAAACTGTTACTCCAAAAAAGCCAAACTCAGCTTTAAGAAAAGTAGCCAGAGTAAGACTTTCAAATGGATATGAAGTTACATCTTATATCCCAGGTATAGGACATAACTTACAAGAGCACAGTGTTGTATTAATTAGAGGAGGTAGGGTAAAAGACTTACCAGGTGTTAGATACCATATTATTAGAGGAACACTTGATACAGCTGGAGTAAAAGACAGAATGCAAGCTCGTTCTAAATATGGAGCTAAGAAACCTAAAAAGTAAAAAACGAATGAAAATCGGCATCTTGCCACGTTAATCTGCTTTAAAAATTTTTCGATGTACACTAGTACTAGCTCAAAATTTTTGCATTGATTAACTTGCAATATACCAATTTTGCTTCGTTTTTGAAGGTGCTTATAACTACTAAGATTTAAGGTACTTAAATTATAATAGATTATATGCACTTGCTGGCAAAAAAGCCAGAGTAACTTTGATGTTTATATGAACATCTATAATTCTAAAAAGAAGGAGTGAAGAACAGTGCCAAGAAAAGGATATATAGCAAAAAGAGACGTTTTACCAGATCCAATATATAATAGCAAAGTTGTAACAAAATTAATCAACAATGTAATGTTAGATGGTAAAAAATCAGTTGCTCAAAAAATAGTTTATGATGCATTCGATATAATAAAAGAAAAAGAGCAAAAAGATCCACTAGAAGTTTTTGAAACAGCATTAGAAAATATTATGCCAGTTCTTGAAGTAAAAGCTAGACGTGTTGGTGGTGCAACATACCAAGTACCACTAGAAATTAGACCTGAGAGAAGACAAACATTAGGTTTAAGATGGATAGTTGGTTATGCAAGAAAAAGACATGAAAAAACAATGTCTGAAAAACTTGCTGGTGAAATAATAGATGCTGTATCAGGAAATGGTGGAGCATTTAAGAAAAAAGAAGATATGCATAGAATGGCAGAAGCTAACAAAGCTTTCGCCCACTACAAATGGTAGAAGACAAATTAAACAAACAAGAAAAAATAAAATAAGGAGGAAAAAGCCGTGTCAGATAGACAATATCCACTAGAAAGAACAAGAAATATAGGAATAATGGCACACATAGATGCAGGAAAAACTACAACTACTGAGAGAATTCTTTTCTATACAGGAAAGACTCATAAGATAGGTGAAGTTCACGAAGGTGAAGCAACTATGGACTGGATGGTTCAAGAGCAAGAAAGAGGAATAACAATAACATCAGCTGCAACAACATGCTTTTGGTTAAATCATAGAATCAATATAATTGATACTCCAGGACACGTTGACTTTACAGTAGAAGTTGAAAGATCTCTAAGAGTACTTGATGGTTCAGTACTAGTACTTGCAGCTAAAGGTGGAGTTCAACCACAATCAGAAACAGTTTGGAGGCAGGCAGAAAAATATCATGTACCAACAATATCATATGTAAATAAAATGGATACAACGGGTGCAGATTTTTATGCTTGTGTAGAACAAATTAATTCTAGATTAGGTGCAAATCCTGTTCCAATTCAAATACCAGTTGGAGCAGAAGAAAATTTCCAAGGAATAGTAGACTTAATAAAAATGAAAGCCTTTATTCACAAAGATGACCTAGGAAAAGAAATCGAAGTAACAGATGTCCCAGCAGACTTAAAGGATAAAGCAGAAGAATATAGAGCAAAATTAATTGAAGCTGTTGCAGAACAAGATGATGAATTAATGATGAAATACTTAGAAGGAGAAGAACTAACAGAAGAAGAAATAAATAAAGGTCTTCGTCTTGGAACACTTGCATGCAAGATGGTTCCAGTAGTTTGTGGTTCTTCATACAAAAATAAAGGGGTTCAAGAATTATTAAATGCAATAGTTGCATATATGCCATCACCATTAGATATACCAGCTATAAAAGGTATAACACTTGATGGAGAAGAAACAGAAAGAAAAGCATCTGATGAAGAACCATTTGCAGCACTTGCTTTCAAAATAGCAACAGACCCATTCGTTGGAAAACTTTGCTTTATGAGAGTATATTCAGGAACACTAAGTTCAGGATCAACAGTATTAAATGCAAACAAAGACAAAAAAGAAAGAATAGGAAGACTACTTTTAATGCACTCTAACCATAGAGAAGATATTGAAAAAATCTATGCTGGAGATATAGTTGCAGCAGTTGGACTAAAAGAAGTAACAACAGGAGATACATTATGTGATATGAATCATCCAGTTATACTTGAATCTATGGAATTTCCTGAGCCAGTTATCGATATAGCAATTGAGCCTAAAGATAAAGTAGCTCAAGAAAAAATGGGAATTGCACTTGCAAAACTTGCTGAAGAAGATCCAACATTTAAAACACATACAGACCATGAAACAGGTCAAACAATTATAGCTGGAATGGGTGAATTACACCTTGACATAATTGTAGACAGATTAAAAAGAGAATTCAAAGTAGAATGTAATGTTGGTAAACCACAAGTTGCATACAAGGAAACAATTAGAGAAGCAGTTAGAGTTGAAGGAAAATTCATTCGTCAATCAGGTGGACGTGGACAATATGGTCATGTTTGGCTAGAAATGGAACCACTAGAACCAGGAACAGGAATCCAATTTGAAAGTAAAATCGTTGGTGGTGTTGTTCCAAAAGAATACATCAAACCAGTAGAAGAAGGAATTAGAGAAGCAGCAGAATCAGGAGTACTTGCTGGATATCCAGTTATAGACTTCAAAGCTACATTAGTAGATGGTTCTTACCATGATGTAGACTCTTCAGAAATGGCATTCAAGATAGCAGGATCTATGGCATTCAAAGAAGGAGCTAGAAAAGGTAAATCAGTTATACTAGAACCTATAATGAGAGTAGAAATAACAGTTCCAGAAGAATACATGGGAGATGTTATAGGAGATGTAAACTCTAGACGTGGAAGAATGGAAGGAATGGAAGCTAGAAATGGTAGCCAAATAATAAGAGGATTTATACCACTTTCAGAAATGTTTGGTTATGCAACAGACCTACGTTCAAAAACACAAGGAAGAGGAACATATGCGATGGAACCAAGCCACTATGAAGAAGTTCCAAAATCAATACTTGATAATATAGTTGCTTCTAGAACTAAAAAGGAAGATTAATTTGAATTACAGAAACAATAAAATACCATAAAAGACTTGCATTTTTCTAAGAAATGTTATAAAATGCAAGTACTAAATTAAATTAGTTATTAAATTTAAAAAATATTAAACAGTAAGTAGCTAAGCAAGGAGTGATTAAGCTATACAAAATATTTTCGATATTTTGTATGAGTTATATCTAATTCACTTTACTCAAACAGCTAACTTAATTTAAAGGAGGATTTTAAAAATGGCTAAAGCAAAATTTGAAAGAACAAAGCCACACGTTAACATCGGTACAATTGGACATGTTGACCATGGAAAAACAACAACAACAGCTGCTATAACAAAAGTGCTAGGATTACAAGGAAAAGCACAATATACAGCTTATGATCAAATCGATGGAGCACCAGAGGAAAAAGCAAGAGGAATCACAATTAATACAGCACACGTTGAATATGAAACAGAACCAAGACACTATGCACACGTTGACTGCCCAGGACACGCAGACTATGTAAAGAACATGATTACAGGTGCAGCACAAATGGATGGAGCTATATTAGTAGTTTCAGCAGCTGATGGACCAATGCCTCAAACAAGAGAGCATATCCTACTTGCTAGACAAGTTGGTGTTAAATACATCGTTGTTTACTTAAACAAATGTGATCAAGTAGACGATCCAGAATTACTAGAATTAGTTGAAATGGAAGTTAGAGACTTATTATCAAGCTATGAATTCCCAGGAGATGAGATTCCAATAATAAAAGGATCTTCACTAAAAGTATTAGAGTCAACTTCAACAGACCCTAATGCACCAGAATATGCATGTATTAAAGAATTAATGGATGCTGTTGATAGTTATATACCAACACCAGACAGACCAACAGACCAACCATTCTTAATGCCAGTTGAAGACGTATTTACAATTACAGGAAGAGGAACAGTTGCAACAGGTAGAGTAGAAAGAGGAATTGTAAAAGTTGGAGACGAAGTTGAAATGGTAGGACTTTCTGCAGAAAGCAAAAAGACAGTTGTTACAGGTGTAGAAATGTTTAGAAAACTATTAGACCAAGCAGAAGCTGGAGATAACATTGGAGTTCTTTTAAGAGGAATTCAAAGAAATGAAATCGAAAGAGGTCAAGTTTTAGCAGTACCTGGATCAATACATCCACATACAAAATTCAAATCAGAAGTTTACATCCTAACAAAAGAAGAAGGTGGAAGACATACACCATTCTTCAATGGATATAGACCACAATTCTATTTCAGAACAACAGACGTTACAGGTGTTATAGATTTACCAGCAGGAACAGAAATGGTTATGCCTGGAGATAATATAACAATGACAATCGAACTAATCACACCTATCGCTATCGAAAAAGGATTAAGATTTGCTATTCGTGAAGGTGGTAGAACAGTTGGTTCTGGAATCGTTTCAGAAATAATTGAATAATATTATAATAATATTGTAAAAAGAGGCTCTTTAAGGGCTTCTTTTTATATAAAGATTGAAAAATAGGGAAAAAAGTGATATAATATATTTAATCCAATAGAAATTGGAAATTTTTTTGGGAGGTTTCCATATTATGAAGGAAACAATAAAACGGTGGGTAAGTAAGCATTTATTAGTTGTGATTGTATTCGCAATTCTTGGCGTCCTTGCAGGAGGACTCTTCCTGCAATATCTAATCCAAACCAATACGTACAACGTGACCTTAAAGTTAATGCCTATAAAAGAAGGAGAAGGAGAGCGAACATCATATCTAGAGGGAAGAAATCTTGCAAAACTTCAGGAAGTGGTACTGCTTACGGTGATACCTGAAGAAATAAGTGAAGCTGATGCTGATAAAGTCATGGATAGCATTGCTAAAGTTTTCGATGACTTTTCTCTAAAAAGATTAAAACGGACCTATCAAGTTATAGCCAATGTTTTGCAAAAAGACGTCTATCTCTACTACCACGATGGAATTGACAAAGAAAGTTTTACCGAAGGGTACATGAATAGGAGTGTTTTAACATCAATGTATTCTTTTAATCTTATTGGAAAAGTGTCCAAAGAAGATTATCAAATGTTGGAAGAAATGGAAGCAGAGATGGCAAGTGCACCTTCGAGAGAAAAAAGTGTGGAATTTGTCGAGAAAGCAACTGAAGTGCTTATTAAATCTTTTGACTTAACTGATATATCTGAACTAATGCAGTTTTTACCAAGAGACCTGGTGGGGATTTAATCCCCACCCAATTTTTTTAGAATAATCAGTCAAATATATTGCTTTTTTTAATAATTAATAATAAAATTAAAAAGAAATAAATATAACTATAATATATAAAAATAAAAGTGAGGGGAAAATTAGACTATGGTAATATTAGTAGATGCTATGGGAGGAGATAATGCACCAGATGCAGTAATAAAAGGAGCAATAAAAGCATCAAAAGAAATACAAGCAGATATATGTTTAGTTGGAAATGAAGAAATAATAAATAAAAAAGTAAAAGAATTTTATGGAAAAGATAATATATCAGAAATGGCAAGTAATATAAAAATACATAATACTACTGAGATAATAGAAATGGAAGATGTACCAACAGTCGCAATAAAACACAAAAAAGACTCATCAATGGTAGTAGGATTTAATCTTTTAAAAGAAGGCAAAGGAGATGTATTTATATCAGCAGGAAATTCAGGCGCATTACTTACTCGGTGCAACACTTCTTGTTGGAAGAATAAAAGGAATAGATAGACCAGCTCTAGCTCGGAATTTTACCAGCATATAAAAGTAGATTACTTTTAATAGATGCAGGTTCAAATACAAACTGTAAGCCTATAAATTTATTACAATTTGCACAAATGTCTAGTATATATCTTAAAAATACATATAAAATAGAAAACCCAAGAATAGGACTTCTTAACATTGGAACAGAAGAAACTAAAGGAAATGAATTGACAAAAGAATCATATAAATTACTTAAAGAAAATGCAGGAAGTTTAAATTTAAACTTTGTAGGAAATGTAGAAGGAAGAGATGCATTCTCAGGAAAAATAGATGTACTAGTAACAGATGGATTTACAGGAAATGTATTTTTAAAAGCAGTAGAAGGATTAGGAAAGCTTGTAAAAGTATCATTAACAGAGAGTATAAAGAAAAATGTACTTTCAATGATAGGTGCACTTCCATGTATGCCAGCAATAAACAGATTTAAAAAAACAATGGACTATAAAGAATATGGTGGAGCACTATTTCTAGGAGTAAAAAAACCAGTAGTAAAGGCACATGGAAGCAGTGATGAATATTTATTTTATTTTACAATCAAACAAGCTGAACAATTTGTTAAAAATAAAGCAGTAGACATGATGATAGAAGAATTTGAAAATTTATCAAAAAAAGCTTGACAAATTTAACAATATATAATATGTTATGACTAAACAAAGATAATGTTATTAATAAGGGAGGTAAATAAATGAATACAGAAGAAGTTTTTGAAAAGGTAAAAGAGATAATAATAGAACAACTTAATGTTTCAGAAAGCACAGTTACTTTGGAAGCATCATTTATTGATGATTTAGGAGCAGATTCTTTAGATATAGTAGAACTAATAATGGCATTAGAAGAAGAATTTGATATGGAAATTCCAGATGCAGATGCTGAAAAAATAGTTACAGTAAATGATGTTGTTGAATATATTAAAAATAATCAATAATGATAAAAAAGCTCCTCCTTATTTCAAGGGAGCTTTTTTTTTGAAATTTATTGACCAAAACATAGAGTTAGTATATAATTTAAAAGATAAAATGAATTAATATTAATAAAATTTCATATACTAAGAAAAACGAAGGAGGAATATAAAAATGGCAAAAGAAATGACAGAGAAAGAAAAACAAAAGGTAAAAGAGATGATAGATAGACTTATAGAAAGAGCAAAAATTGCATCTCAAAAATATATGGATTTAGACCAAGAAACAGTAGATAATATTACAAAAAAGATGGCAATGGCAGGGCTTGAAAACCATATGAAGCTTGCAAAAATGGCTGTAGAAGAAACTAAAAGAGGAATATACGAAGACAAGATTACAAAGAACATGTTTGCATCAGAATATGTATATCATAGTATAAAATATGATAAAACAGTTGGAGTGATCAGAGATAATGAAGAAGAAGGCTATGAAGAAATAGCAGAACCAATAGGAATTATTGCAGGAGTTACACCAGTTACAAATCCAACATCAACAACAATGTTTAAATCAATAATAGCAGCAAAAACAAGAAATGTAATAATATTTGGATTTCATCCATCAGCACAAAAGTGTAGTAGTGAAACAGCAAGAATATTAAGAGATGCAGCAATAGAAGCAGGAGCACCAGAAGATTGTATACTATGGGTAGAAGAACCATCAGTAGAAGCAACAAGAGCATTAATGAACCATCCAGATGTAAACTTAATACTTGCAACAGGTGGGACAGGAATGGTTAAATCAGCATATTCTTGTGGAAAACCAGCATTAGGAGTTGGACCACGGAAATGTACCTTGCTATATAGATAAAACAGCAAAACTAAAAACTGCAGTTACAGACTTAGTATTATCAAAATCATTTGACAATGGAATGATATGTGCATCAGAACAAGCAGTAATTGTTGACAAAGAAATATCAAAAGAATTTGAAAAACTTATGAAAGAAGCAGACTGTTATTTCTTAAATAAAACAGAAACAGAGAAGCTAGAAAATAGCATGTTTATAGAAGAAAAATTAAAATCAGAAATACCAGGACAAAGACCATATGATATTGCAAAATCAGCAGGTATAGAAATACCTGAAACTACTAAAGTATTAGTAGTTCCTCAAACAGGAGTAGGAGAGGGACATCCTTTCTCTAGAGAAAAATTAAGTCCAGTACTTGCATACTATATAGTTCCAAGTGCAGAAAAAGGAATTGAGACTGCAGAAAAACTAATAGAATTTGGGGGACTTGGACACTCAGCAGTAATACATTCAGAAGATGAAAACACAATACAAGAATTTTCAAATAAAGTAAAAGTAGGAAGAATAATAGTAAACTCGCCTTCAACACATGGAGCAATAGGAGATATATACAACACAAATATGCCTTCATTAACACTTGGATGTGGAACCTTTGGAGGAAACTCTACAACCGCAAATGTATCATCAGTAAACTTAATAAATATAAAAAGAGTTGCAAAAAGAAGAGTAAATATGCAATGGTTTAAAGTACCAGAGAAAATATATTTTGAAGCAGGTTCTATTGGATACTTAGAAAAAATGCCAGACATAACAAAAGCATTCATAGTAACAGATGAATCAATGGTAAAACTTGGATATGTAGATAAGATACTATATCATTTGAGAAAGAGACACACATATGTACATTCAGAAATATTCTCAGAAGTTGAGCCAGATCCTTCATTTGATACCATTCAAAAAGGTGTAGAAGCTATGAGAAGATTTGGACCAGATGTAATAATAGCACTTGGTGGAGGAAGCCCAATAGATGCAGCAAAAGGAATGTGGTTATTCTATGAATATCCAGATGCAGATGCAGAAGGACTAAAACTAAAATTTATGGATATTAGAAAACGTACCTATAAATTCCCAAAACTTGGAACAAAATGTAAAATGGTAGCAATACCTACAACTTCAGGAACAGGTTCAGAAGTAACTTCATTTGCAGTTATAACAGATAAAAAGAAGAATATCAAATATCCACTTGCAGACTATGAATTAACACCAGACATAGCAATAATAGATCCAGATTTAGTAATGTCATTACCAAAGAAGATTACAGCAGACACAGGGATGGATGTATTAACACATGCAATAGAAAGCTATGTATCAAATATGGCATCAGACTATACAGATGGACTAGCAGAAAAAGCAGTAGAAATAGTATATAACTATTTACCAATAGCATATGAAGATGGAAGTAATAAAGTGGCACGTGAAAAAATGCATAATGCAAGCTGTATAGCTGGAATGGCATTTACAAATGCATTTTTGGGAATAAACCACTCACTAGCACATAAACTAGGAGGAGAATTCCATATAGCACATGGTAGAGCAAATGCAATAATATTACCTTATGTAATAAAATATAACGCAACAAAGCCTACAAAATTTGTATCATTCCCAAAATATGAATACTTTATAGCAGATCAAAAATATGCAAATCTTGCAAAAAGAATAGGTTTAAAAGCATCAAATACACAAGAAGGAGTAGAAGCATTAATAGAAGCAATAAAAGGGTTAAATCAAAGATTAGGAATACCAGCAACACTAAAAGAAGAAGGAATAAGCGAAGACGAATTTTTAGCAAAACTAGATGACCTATCAGAAAAAGCATTTGAAGATCAATGTACAACAGCAAACCCAAGACTTCCATTAGTTACAGAATTAAAACAAATATTATTAGATGCATACTATGGAAAAGATATGTAATTTAGAAAAACTTCAGTTTAAGGCTGAAGTTTTTATTTTAACTCCAAAATTTGAAAATTATGTAAATTTATGCTATAATATAATAAATTGTTTGAAATGGAGTATCATATGAAGAATTCTTTGAAAATAAGTTTTAGTGAAGAAGAAAAAATAGAGTATCAAGATATAGAATTAAAAATGTTAAAAGCTGGATATACAGGTGAAGAAATTGCAGAACATATAGGAATTGGGACTACTACTGTGAGTAGATGGAAACAAGAATTAATAGATCAAAATAGAATAACACAACCAGAAATAGATGAAGCAAGAGAAAAAAGAAGGAGAGAGTCAGAGAAAGAAGAATTAGAAGCGATTGAACAATTTATAATAGATAGATACTTTGAAGGAAAGTCAATTAGAGAAATGGCGAGTGAAGGACCTTATAGAAGAGTACTATTGTCTAATAATATAAAGAGATTAGAAGCAGAAGGAAGATTACCAAAAGAAAAAGGAAAAGAACTAAGAGAAAAAAGAAGAAGAGAGAAAAATAGAACTGCAAAAGAAAAGAAATCAGAGAATTCAAATATAGAAATAGATAATAAACTAAAATTCAAGATATTAAAAGTATTGAGAAAAGGGCTAAGTACTAGAGCTATAACAAGAAAATTAAAAATAACTGCTAAAATATTGGAAAAAGCAACTAAACAACTAATATCAGAGAGAGCAATAACAGAAGACGAAATAAAAGCGGCTCAAGAAGATAAGAAGATGAAAGATAGAAGAATAGTATTAGACATGCTTTTAGAAGGGGCTTATCCTAAAGAAATTGAAAGCAAAATACAATGTACAGAAGCAGAATATATAGTAATACTAAATAAATTAAAAGAAGAAGGACTAACAGATGAAGAAATAAAAAAAGCAAGAGATGATAGAAAACAAAGAGAATTAGCACAATTAATGAATTTGGTTGAAGAAGGACTAGAAAATGGATTAACTCAAAAAGAAATAGCTGATATATATAAACAAAAATATGGCAAATCAATATCTCTATCAAGGATTATTGACTGTGCAAAAAAAATAAAATCTAAAGGAACAAAGATGGAAAAAATAGAAGTTGCACAAAGAGAGAGAAAAAAAGCTAAAACTGAAGAAAGAAGAATAGACAGTGAACGGCCCATGGGATGACAAAATCTTAGAATTATTTAGGATTGGATTTTCTCAAGCTAAGATTGCAGAAATAATGGAATTAAACTTAACATATGTTCAAAGAAGAAAAAATGTGCTTATTTTAAAAGAAAAAATAAAAAAAGAAGCAATTGAAGAAGCAAAAAAGAATTTTAAATATACAGCAAATAAAAGAAGAGAAATGATAAGTGAAATGAGAGAAGATGTTCAATTAGACACAGTAAATACACATATTGAATATACAAAAGCAAATATGAAATTAGGGGAGGCAGTTGGAAACGATATAGGAATATTAAGTTCAGTAATACAGAGAACACCAGAACTCATAGTAGATGGTAATATTAATTTTGTAATTACATATTATACTAGAGGCAATGAGCCACATAATGCATTAGATTTTATAGAAAATTGTCTAACAAATGTTGGAAATAATGAAGGCATAACTGACAAGCTAGAAAGAGCAAGAGACGAAATAAATACTTATATAGCAAAAGAAAGAGTAAGAGAGGGAATAAAAGCAATAAGTACTCCAGAAAAAGTTAGCGATAGAAGAAGTGCAATAGGGAAAATGATAAGCTTGGATAAAAAACTAAATAAGAAAACATTTGAAACACATATGAAGTATGCTGTGGCACAACTCTATTTGGGACAACTAGATAAAACTGATTTTGAATTGTTAAAAGAGCTAATACAGATTAGTCCAGAACTTATAGAAGAAAACAATGTGAGGTTTGTTGTAGACTATTTAGTTGCTGGAAATCAGGGAGAAGTCGCATATAGATTTGCAAATGAATGTAGTACTACAATAGGAAATGACGCAGAACAACGTAGATTTATGACAGAAATACAAAATGAATTAAGAATTTATAGACAACGAAATAGTAAAGAAGAATTTAGAAGAAGATTGGCAGTAAGTGTAGAAGAAGGAGCTATGCAATTTTCAAATAAAACAAAAGCTAAAACTAGGAAAAAGCCAGAAAAAGTGGCTACTGGACATGGAGCAAGATAATAGTAAAAGCCTTAAGCAAAAACTTAAGGCTTTTAACATATAAACTAGCATACAATTAAATCATTTCTTCCAGCACCTGTTCCAATAAACTTAATAGGACATCCGAACAACTTCTTCAATTCTTGCTAGATATTTTTTAGCATTTTCAGGAAGATTATCACGAGATTTAATATTACTAATATCTCCGAAATTTCCATCAAATTCCTCATAAACGGCTGTGCAATTATCTAAATACTCAGGAGTAGTTGAAAAATCAGTAGTTACTTTACCTTTGTGGTCATAAGCGACACAAAGGTTAATCTTATCAAGTTTTCCAATTGTATCAACATGGTTTATAGCAATTCCAGTAATACCATTTACCATTACAGCATATTTTAAAGCAACTAAATCAAGCCAACCACATCTTCTAGGTCTCTTAGTAGTTGTACCATATTCATGACCAAGTTCTCTTATTGTATCTCCAATTTCATTATTTTGTTCTGTTATATAAGGACCAGCACCAACTCTAGAAGAATAAGCCTTAATTACACCATAAACTTCTCCTATATCTTTAGGACTTACGCCACTTCCAGTGCATATACCACCAAGAGAAGGATTAGAAGAAGTAACGAAAGGATAAGAACCAAAATCAATATCAAGTAAAGTTGCTTGAGCACCTTCACAAAGTAATTTTTTATCCTCTTTCATAGAATTATGTAATAATACAACAGTATCAACCACATAAGGCTTCAAAACTTCTACGTATTTTGAATATTCTTCAATAATCTCTTCAGCATTCAACTCTAAGTATCCGTAAGCTTTGAAGATTTTATTTTTATTTTCTACATTTCTTCTAACTAAATCAGCAAATCTAGGTCTTATAAAATCTTGCATTCTTATTCCAGAACGCTCATATTTATCACAATATGCAGGGCCTATTCCACGACATGTGGTACCAATTTTATCATTTCCTCTGTTCTCCTCTAACATCTTATCCATAGCTATATGGTAAGGCATAATAACATGAGCTTTGTCGCTAATGCGTAAGTTGTCAACAGAATAACCATGAGATTTTAAATTGTCAATTTCCTCAATTAATACTTTAGGATCGATAACAACTCCATTACCAATCACAGCTAAAGTTCCTTTGTTTAGCACTCCAGAAGGTATAAGGTGGAATGCATATTTTTGTCCATCTACTTCTATTGTGTGACCGGCATTATTACCGCCAGTACAACGAATAGAAATGTCTGCTTTTGTAGAAAGATAATCAATAATCTTTCCTTTACCTTCATCACCATAAAATGCGCCTAAAACAACATCAACTTTTGACATATAAGACCTCCATTCGAGCAAAATGCTCTAAAAATTTCAACACCTATATTATCGTACAAGTGTCAAAAAATGTCAATAGGCATTGCAAAATCTTGTCTTATGTGATAAAATCTATTTGCTTAGGGAAATAAGGCTTATAATAAAAAGGAGGTAAAAATGGAGAATATATATGTTACACCACTTAGTGGAAGATATGCAAGTAAAGAAATGAACGAAGCGTGGGCTTCCGATACAAAATATGGAACATGGAGAAGACTATGGGTGGCACTTGCAGAAACAGAAAAAGAACTAGGGATAAACATAACAGACGAACAAATAGCAGAAATGAAAGCACATGTAGACGATATAGATTATGATGTAGTTGTAAAAAGAGAAAAAGAATGTAGACATGATGTAATGGCACATGTTTATGAATTTGGAACAAAATGTCCATCAGCGAAAGGGATAATACACTTGGGGGCAACTTCATGTTTTGTAACAGATAATGCTGATATAATAATAATGAGCAAAGCATTAGAAATAATAAAGGAAAAATTAGTATTAGTAATAAATAATCTAAAGAAATTTGCACTTGAAAACAAAGATGTAACATGCTTAGGATATACACATTTCCAACCAGCACAGCTTACAACAGTAGGTAAAAGAGCAACATTATGGCTACAAGACTTAATAGAAGACTTAGAAGAATTAGAATTTGTACAAAGTAATATGAAGCTAAGAGGTTGCAAAGGAACAACAGGAACACAAGAAAGCTTTATGAAGTTATTTAAAGATGAAGAAAAAGTAAAAATGCTAGATGGAAAAATAGCAGAAAAGATGGGATTTAAAAAAGTATTTGCAGTATCAGGACAAACATATACAAGAAAAGTAGATTCGAGAGTACTAAATGTACTATCAAGCATTGCACAAAGTGCATCAAAATTCGCAAATGATATGAGATTATTACAACACGAAAAAGAGCTAGAAGAACCATTTGAAAAAGGACAGATAGGCTCATCAGCAATGGCATATAAAAGAAATCCAATGAGGAGTGAAAGAATAAACTCATTATCAAGACATGTAATGATATTAGCACAAGACCCAGCAATAACAGCAGCCACACAATGGCTAGAAAGGACATTAGACGACTCAGCAAACAAGAGAATTTGCGTTCCAGAAGCATTTTTAGCAATAGATGCAGTACTTATACTATATGCAAATATAGCATCAGGAATAGTCGTATATAAAAACTCAATAAGAACAAACCTAATGCAAGAATTACCATTCATGGGAACAGAAGAGATAATTATGAATGCAGTATTAAAAGGCGGAGACAGGCAAGAATTACATGAAAAAATAAGAGTATATTCAATGGAAGCGGGAAGAGAAGTAAAAGAATTTGGAAGACCAAATGACTTAGTAGATAGAATTGCAAATGACAAATCATTTGGGCTTACAAAGGAAGAAATAATGAATGCCTTAAACCCAGAAAATCTTTGTGGAAGAGCACCTCACCAAGTAGAAAATTTTATAAAAGGACAGGTAGATCCAGTGCTTGAAAAATATGGAAATCTAATAAAGAATATCAATATAGAAGTAAATGTATGAAAAAAAGGCGAGCTTATAAGCTCGTCTTTTTAAAAAAGTTTAAAAGCACTTGTATTTTCAGCTTTTACAACTTTCCCTAGGATTTCAATAGAAAAAATATCAGCAGCAGAAATATTAATTGGCTTACAATACGTATTCATACCTAGCAAATCATAATTATTTTCAGGCTTGTTATATATAATTTTTCTAATAGTTTTATTTCCTTCGAGGTTTATAAGATATGTCTGTCCACTTTCGATTTTTCTTTGTCCATCTATAAAAGCGATATCTCCAATGTCCAAAAGAGGGAACATAGCATCATCATTTACAACAAACTCAAAGTTATTATTAGGTTCAGCATCGTTTCCAATCAAGTCAGAAATGCTAATATCCAAATAATTTGCTAATTGTTCAACTTTACCCATCCTAGGTAATCTTGTTCCATTACACCAACTAGAAATTGCAGACTTATTAATATTCAAATCTTTAATAATATCAGCTTGCTTTTTACCTTTCAAACCCATATAATAGTTTAATTTGTTTGAAAAATTTTCCTTATACTTATCATTTACCATATAAACTTCATCTCCTTATCAATGAAGACATTATAATACAAAAAGTAGAAAAAAGCAACAAAAAGTTACAAAATTTCTACTTTTAGTGTAACAAACAACAATCTACAATAAGTAGAAACGAGCTTATTAACTGTAATGCAGTACTATATTGACAAAGTTAACATAACTGTGATATAATACTTTCATAAAATTCAGCCAAATTGGCTTATATATAAATATTCCTGCTATGTATATAGCGACATCTTACAGAAATATAAGTTCTTTATATTTCTGTAAACCGATTTGAAAGGAAGAGAAACATGGGAATCTTTGGAAGACTGATAATTGCCATATTGGTAGTTGTAATCTGGATTTTAGTCGCAAAGTATCTATGGAACAGAATGGAGAGGAGTACCTTTGTATTATGGATCATTTTCGGCATGCCAATAAGTATGATCTTTGCAGAGGTGGTAATGCTCATATTGTTGTGGGTTTTAATGCCAATAATACTCCTTTTATGTGGGCAACCAACATAAACTACAAAATAGTATCAGTCTAATATAGGCACCAAATTCAATTTAGAATTTGGTGCCTATAGGTTTTTATAATTTAAAATTTTCTTCCAGTGATTCTTTCAAAAGCTTCTATGTATTTTGATCTAGTGGTAGATATAACGTCAGCTGGAATAGGAGTTGGATTTTCAGCATCCCATCTATTAGTTTTTAGCCAGTCACGCATATACTGTTTGTCAAAGCTCTTTTGACTTCTTCCAACTTCATAATCATCAGCAGGCCAAAATCTACTAGAATCAGGAGTTAAAACTTCATCACCTAAAACTAATTCTCCATTTTCGTCCAAACCAAACTCAAACTTAGTATCAGCAATGATAATTCCTTTAGTTTTAGCATATTCAGCACATTTTTCATATATTTCAATAGTTTTAGCTCTAACTTTTTCTGCCAAGTCCTTACCAATAAGGTTGCAAGTTTCTTCAAAACTAATATTTATATCATGACCTTCAGATGCTTTTGTAGAAGGAGTAAATATTGGTTCAGGTAATTTTTCAGACTCTTTAAGTCCAGCAGGTAATTTTATACCACAAACACTTCCAGACTCTTGATAACTTTTCCAACCAGAACCTGTAATATATCCTCTAACAATACATTCAATAGGAAGCATTTTAAGCTTTCTTACAAGCATACTTCTATCTCTAAATTCCTCTTTTTTAAATTCTTCAGGAAACTCCTCATAATTTGTTGTAATAATGTGATTTGGTATAACATCCTTTACAAAATCAAACCAAAACTCAGAAATCCTATTTAAAACTTTTCCTTTGTCCTCAACTGGAGTAGGTAAGATAACATCAAATGCAGAAATTCTATCAGAAACAACTAACATAAGTTTATCATTATCAACTTCATAAATTTCACGAACTTTTCCACTACTAATTTTTTTCATAATAAAATCTTCCTTTCTTTTATTTTTACTATTTTTTCATATCATTCAAATATGCTTCATATCCAAGCTTTTGTAATTTCTCATTTTTCTCTAAAACAGTATTATTCATAGAAGCCTTATAATCACATATTTTATTATATACTTCATCATTTGAGGTAGAAATAATTGTTGCAGCAAGAATGCCAGCATTTTTTGCACCATTAATAGCTACTGTTGCAACAGGTATACCTGAAGGCATTTGCACTATTGAATATAGAGAATCAACACCATTTAAAGTCTTAGACATTATAGGAACACCTATAACAGGACAAGGTACCTGAGCTGCAAAAACACCTGGTAAATGAGCAGCACCACCAGCACCTGCAATAATAACCTTAACCTTTCTTTCCTTTAAACTTTTAGCATAATCAAAAGCAGCGTCTGGACATCTGTGTACAGAAAGAATGGTCATTTCATAAGAAATACCCATATCTTCTAAAAACTTAGCTGCATCTTTCATTATAGAAAGGTCTGAATCACTTCCCATAATAATAGCAACATCAACATTTTTTTTCATAAAAAACCTCCTAAATTTTTATATTAAACCTTAAAAAAGGTATTTAATTATGATTATTAGCAACGAATGACTTTAAAACTTCAACAAGTTGTATTTTTTCAGCAGCCTGAACTCTAGCAGATAAATCTTCAGGAGTATCAGTAGGTAAAACCTTTACAACAGTTTGCATAATAGTATTACCCTTGTCATATTCGCCATTTACATAGTGTAAAGTAACACCACTATATTCTTCTTTAGCTTCAACAACAGCTGTATGAACTTTCATGCCATACATACCTTTTCCACCATATTTTGGAAGAAGAGAGGGATGAGTATTTATAATAGTATAATTTTTGATAAGTTTTGGACCTATAAGTTTTAAGTAACCTGCAAGAACTATCAAATTTATATCAATTTTAGAAAGAACCTCTGCTAATTCTTCATCTATTTTATCATTATCTTTTTCTTTAATCACATAAGTTGGAATATTTGCAGTTTTTGCCCTTTCTAGTGCATATGCATTAGGGTTATTAGAAACCACTAAAGAGATATTTGCATTTAAAGTATCTGATTTTATAGCATCTATAACTGCTTGAAGGGTAGTCCCATTTCCAGATGCAAAAACAACTAAATTATACATACATAAAAACCTCTTTTCTACAATAATTTCAATACTTCTACATTATAATACTAAATAATGTAAAAAGTCAATTATATCAACACTTTTTCTATATGTAAAACTTGAATTTAGGTTACAATTAACAATTAAATAAACTAGAAGTCCGTGAAGGGGGGATTAATTAATAATTTTTCGATAGACGTTGGGGTGACCACTTTAGAAAATGTTTGAGCGTGAGCGAATTACATTTTCTTAAGAAGGGGACGCAAGAAAAATTATTAATTAATCCCCCCTTCACGGACTTAAATAATTAAAAGCTGTTTTGATTATTTTCACCTTTTAATCTCAAATATCCAAGTTCTTCCCAGCTATTGTAAGCAAGATTTAACCTAAACAATACTTTAGGTTTAGCACCAGCTCTATTTTTGTCAACAACACAAGCATAATATCTTACATTAGGATCTTCAAACTTTTCTAAGTCAAAGAATTCAGTATCAACTTCATTTTTAGAATATTCATAATCATCATAAGCATCACTATGGATTTGTTTAACCAAGCATAAAGTATCTAGTACTTCTTTAACAGTTCTACTAGCAGATAAATCATTTACATCTAGGTTTATAGGTAAAGTAGAACTTTCTGTAAGTTGCATAGTAGAACCAATAAAAACATTAAAATTTTGAGCCAAATTAGAAAGAATAGTTGCAGTTTTTTTAACAGCATCTCCATTTCCAATATGTTCAGTATCAGCTTTTAATGTATCATAGAAAATATATTGTATTTCATCTTTATAATAATAATTCTTGATAACTTTATTTAACTCATCATTTGTATGATCAGTGATATTTATAAAATAAATGGTATTAGACTGTTCATTTAACCAATCACAGACAGCTAAAGTTTTATTGAAATCAGAAGAAAGCTCCTTAAGTCTTAAAACAAAACTCTCTTGACTTTCATTATCTTCCCTTAGTATATATCCATTTTCGTCCAATTTAACACCAGATTTTTTATCAGGCTTAAACTTTAACTCTAAAAGTTCTCCTTCAGAAATTTTTAATTTTTGTCCATGCAACTTTTGAATTTCTGGATTATTAATAACAGTTGTAATTAAACACAATTTCATTTTTTCTTCAGACATCTCATTTGAAATAACTAGAACTTTTTGCTTATGAACAAAAGCAAGATGAGCAGCTAAGTTTATAGTGAATCTACTTTTACCAGCATTTGAAGGCATTGCAAAAGAAGTCGTTTCACCTTTTCTAATTCCCTTAAATACACTTGAAAGAATAGGGAAAGGAAGGGGGAGTCCATTTGATAAATTATTAGATCCAGTAGTTAAAAAATCAATGATGTTATCATTTAATATAGATTGTTTAAATTTAGCAGTTACTTCGGCTTGAGAAACAGCACTCTCAACTTCTTCAATAGACATTTGATTATATAATCTATAATTGATAATATCTAATATTTTGTTTTGGATACTCTTAATAGGAATTCTTAAATAATTTTTTCTAAGAACAAATAATTTTCTAAGTTCCACATAAATTTTTTCAAAATTATATGCTCTACCTTTAACTCTTAGCTTATAATCTTCCTTAAGAGGGAAGATAGCATCAACATTTTTAGCAAAATTATAGGATTTTTTAGCTAGTTCAGAAGCATAAGCCTCACCATCAGTAAATAAAACAACCTTGTATAAATCAGCAATATCTTCATTAGCAAAGTAAAAATCATCATGCAAAAAATAATATTTGCTTATAGACTTAGGGTCAGTTAAAAGCAATCCTATATAAGTAGCTTCTAATTCTTCATTCATAAGTTCTTTTGGATAAACATAAGAAGTTGTATCCTCTATATCACTATCATCTACAGGAATATCATCTTGTTTTTCTTTATCAGGAGAAATAGGCTTAACAGAAGGATCTCTTAGCTCCTGTAAAACTCTTAAAGCTTCCTCAAAATTTTGCTCTTCAAGAAGCTCTCTAATATGAGCAATTTGATATTTATTAGTATTTGTAACAGTAATCTCATCTAAAAGATTATAAAATTTATTTAATGACTCAGGATTCATAAATTAAAAACCATTCCTTTCAAAAATCTATTTATATTATATAGTAAAACAAAACAAAAATAAAGAAAAAAATCGAAAAAAGAGACATATGTAATTATAAAAAACTTGTAACATAAATGTCATATTAATGTTATTTTACTGTAACTTTCATGTAGTATAATCAAAAAAGCTAAACTAAAGATATAGGAAGGAAATACTAATGGGAATAAAGAGAGATTTGAAAAGAGAAGGAATTGAAATAATAGAACAAATAGATATACTTACAATAAACTCATTAGCAAGAAGTATAGCTGACACAATTTCCAAAACTTTTCCTAAAATTAACCTAGATACTAAACAATTATTCATGAAAATCTCTAGACTTAATATGTATTTTGCGAATTTACCAACTGGAATTTCTGCAAAGTATTTTTATAAAAACAAAACAATATACTTTGCGAACAATATAGAAGAAAAAGATTTAGTAAGTGTTGCAATACACGAATGCATACATTATTTGCAAGAAAAATGTGATAAAAGTGGAGAAATAATTACATTAGGACTATGTGATTATACAAATAATAAACTTCCAGGAACAGGATTAAATGAGGCAGCAGTACAACTAATGGCATCAAAGTGTGCAGGAACTCCTTATGAAAATGAAAAGTACTTTGGAATAGAAATACCAACAAATACACCAACGTACTATCCGCTAGAATGTGCATTAGTTAGTCAAATGGCATATCTAGTAGGAGAAGAAGTAATATTTGATAGTACATTAAATGCAAACAATAGATTTAAAGAACAATATATATCATTAACATCAAAAAAAGAATTTGAAACAATACAAAAGAATATAGACTTATTAGTAGAAGCACAAGAAAAAATAGAGAACTTATACATAGGACTTCAAGAATATGATATAGACGAGGTTTATACCAAAAAAACAACAAAAGAGATAGATGATTTAAAACTAAAAGTAAAGCAAATATTTATAAAAACACAAGAAGTGATACTTACAAGTTATTTTGATAATGCAATTAATTTAGCATATTCGCCAAAACAAATAGAGAATTACAGAAACAAGTTATATGGATTTAAGAATTTATTAGGAGTAGTTGATGGATATAACTTTTATAACGACTATTACATAAACAAAATGATAGAATTAGAAAAAAGATATGACTTAGATAATAATGAAATAAGAGATTTAGTACCTATAAAGAAAAGTTTCTTTGGAACTCTAATTAGAAAGATAAAAGCATTATTTGGATTTAATTCAGAATATGAAGAAACAAAAGAAAAATAATAAAAAAACGTGATTATATCACGAAAATATACAAGAAAAACGTGATACAATCACGTTTTTCTTGATTTAATCTAAAATAAGATCCCAGCCTGAGCTGGGACTTTATCTATTTAACAACTATATTATAAATCTTATTTTTAACATAAATTTCTTTAACAATTTGCTTTCCATCAAGAGCTTTATCAATTCTTTCATGAACAAGTTTCTTGACAATAGCTTCATCACTATCAAGTGCAATAGTAACAGTTCCTTTTAACTTACCATTAACTTGAATTGGAAGCTCAATTTCATCATCGATAATTTTATCTTTATCATAACTTGGCCAAACACTTTCAGAAATAGTCTTAGTATTTCCAATTTTCTCATATAACTCTTCAGTTATATGAGGAGCAATAGGATTTAACAATATAAGGAAGGTGCTAAACTCAGCTTTATTAATTCTCTTTAACCTATAAAACTCATTAACCATAGTCATAAAAGTAGCAACAGCTGTATTAAACTTCATATCTTCATAATCTTCAGAAACTTTTTTAATAGCTTTATTGATCATTTTTTCAAAATCCTTAGAATAAGTATCACCATCTACTAAAAGTTCAGTTAAATTCCAAATTCTATCTAAAAACTTACTACAACCACGTAAACTTTCCATAGACCATGGCGTAGACTGATCAAAAGGTCCAATAAACATTTCATAAGTTCTAAAAGCATCAGCACCAAACTCATCAACAATCTCATCAGGATTTACTACATTACCTTTAGACTTAGACATTTTCTCACCATTATTACCTAAAATCATACCATGAGAAGTACGCTTAGCATAAGGTTCTTTAGTAGGAACAACGCCAATATCATATAAGAACTTGTGCCAAAATCTTGAATAAAGAAGGTGAAGAGTAGTATGCTCCATTCCACCATTATACCAGTCAACAGGAGACCAATATTCAAGAGCTTCTTTAGAAGCAAGAGCTTTATCATTATGAGGATCCATATAACGTAAGAAATACCAAGAAGAACCAGCCCATTGAGGCATAGTATCAGTTTCTCTTGTTGCAGGACCACCACAATGAGGGCAAGTAGTATTAATCCAATCAGTTAATTTAGCAAGAGGAGATTCTCCATTTTCTCCAGGTAAAAATTCTTGAACTTCAGGTAATTTCAAAGGTAAATCCTCGTCATTAAGAGGAACCCAACCACATTTATCACAATAAACCATAGGGATTGGCTCACCCCAGTATCTTTGTCTTGAAAATACCCAGTCCCTAAGTTTGTAGTTAACTTTTGACTCTCCAATACCTTTTTCCTTTAAATAATTTATAACAGTAGGTATAGCTTCTTTTACAGTCATACCATCAATAAATCCAGAATTTATAAGAATACCATTAGAAATATCAGTATAAGCATCTTTATTAACTGATACATTATTTTCTTTATTAGTTATAACTTGTTTTATTGGAAGATTAAATTTAGTTGCAAACTCATAATCTCTTGTATCATGAGCAGGAACAGCCATAATAGCACCAGTTCCATAAGTAATCAAAACATAATCAGAAACCCAAATAGGAATAGACTCATTAGTAAGAGGGTTTATAGCTCTAATACCTTTAATCTCAACACCAGTTTTTTCCTTAGAAAGTTCAGTTCTTTCAAAGTCAGACTTCTTAGCAGCTTGTGATTTATAATCTTCAATTTCGCTTAAATTGTTAATTTTATCCTTTAATTCATTTATAATATCATGTTCAGGAGCAACAACCATATAAGTTGCACCAAATATTGTATCAGGTCTAGTAGTATAAATAAGAAGAGATTTATCAGTTCCTTCTATTTTAAACTTAGCCTCAGCACCTTCGCTTCTACCAATCCAATTACGCTGTTGAATTTTAATTTTTTCCAAGAAATTTATATCATCTAGGTCATCAATTAGTCTTTGAGCATATTCAGTGATTTTAAGCATCCATTGACTTTTTTCCTTTTGGATAACTTCTCCACCACATCTTTCACAAACACCATTTACAACTTCTTCGTTAGCAAGTCCAACTTTACAACTTGTACAATAATTAATAGGCATAGTAGTTTTATAAGCTAATCCATGCTTGAATAATTGAATAAAAATCCATTGAGTCCATTTATAATAATTAGGATCTGTTGTATTAACTTCCCTAGACCAATCAAAAGAAAAACCAATAGATTTTAGTTGCTCCCTAAAATGATTTATATTTGCTTCAGTAACAATGCTAGGGTGAATATTATTTTTAATTGCATAATTTTCAGCAGGAAGCCCAAAGGCATCAAAACCAATAGGGTATAAAACATTATAGCCCTCAAGACGTCTCTTCCTTGCAATTATATCAAGAGCAGTATAACTCCTAGGATGTCCTACATGTAATCCTTGTCCAGAAGGATAAGGAAATTCAATAAGCCCAAACCACTTCTTTAAAGTATAATCCTCCTTTGCATTAAAAGTACCTTCATTTTCCCATTTATTTTGCCATTTCTTTTCAACTTCTTTAAAATTATATGACATAGTTAAAAACCTTCCTTCCGCTATTTGTATTCATACATTATACAATAAAAAATGCAAAAGATAAAGTAAAATCTTGAAAAAAGTGCTAAATTATTATAAAATAAATATGTGCGACAATGGGGACGTAGAAGATTGTCGCATATTTTCCTAAATAGTGATGAGCCAGTAAGTAGATGTGAATGCGACAATTTTCTACGTTTCCATTGTCGCAGAAGGGAAATAAATTTGGAAATTCTTAAAGAAACAAAATTTTTAATGAAAAAATATGGAATAACAGCAAACAAATCATTAGGGCAAAACTTTCTAATAAATGAAGAGGTAATTTCTAATACAATTAAAAGTGCCGAAATAAGTAAAAAAGACTTAGTCATAGAAATAGGTCCAGGACTTGGAACACTTACAAACGAATTAGCAAAAGAAGCAGGAAAAGTGATTTGTGTAGAGCTAGATAAAAAAATGATAAAAATCCTAGAAGAAAGATTTTTATTATTTGATAATGTAAAGATAATAAATGAAGATATACTAAAAATAGACTTAAATAAAATAATAGAAGAAAACAAGATGGAAACAACTAAAATTGTTGCAAATCTTCCTTACTATATTACAACACCAATTATAATGAAACTATTAGAAGGAAAAACAAATTTTGATAGTATAACAGTTATGGTGCAAAAAGAAGTAGCAGATAGGTTATGTGCAAAAACAGGAACAAGAGAAGCAGGAGCTATAACTTATGCAGTAGAATATTATTCTAAAGCTACAAAGTTATTCACAGTTCCAAATACATCATTTATACCAGAGCCAAATGTAGAATCAGCAGTAATAAATTTAGAAGTAAGAAAAGAAAAAAATGAACAAGTACAAGACGAAGAAAAATTATTTAAAATCATAAAATACGCATTTATGCAGAGAAGAAAAACCCTACTAAATGCTCTACAAAATGTAGACGTATGTCAAAACAAAGAAAAGGTGAAAAAAGTTTTGGATGAATTAGGGATAGATGAAAGAGTAAGAGGAGAAGCATTAACTTTAGAACAATTTATAGAGATTTCAAATTTAATGTAAACTACAAAAAATTTACTTAAAGTAGAAAAGGGGGCGATAATTTGAAAATAGAAAGCATGTGCATATTTGATTTAGATGGAACGATGGATTTAACAGATTCAAGACTTACTGCAAAATTATTAAGAATGTCAAAAAATGGTACAATGTTTGTTACAGCAACAGGAAGAACAAACAATTATGTCAAAGAAACATGTAGAAAATATGCGATTATGCCTCCAAGATTTATCATAGCAGATAATAGCGGTACAATATATGACAATGTAGAAAAAAGATATATAATGAAAACCACTTTACCAGTAGAAACAAGAAGAAAAATATTAGAAGAATTTTTGAGATTAGGTGGAAATTTAAGTGAGTTAAGATATACTGATGGAGATAATGTATTTGCATCTAAAGCAGAAAAAGTAAAAAAATACTATGAAAAAGAAACAATAATAGAACATAGAGAAGAAGAGGAACTGGAAGAAGAATTGTTAGAAGAAGAAAGCGATATAACAAAAATTACTTTAGCAGGAAGCAAAAAAATAATGCAAGGAGTAATAAGATTTATAGAAACAGAGGGGATAAAGACATGGACAGATATAGGAGCTACCAAATTTCCACATAGAGCAAGAAAAAATTATAGACTAGATATTACAGATGGAGAAACTAGTAAAGGTAAAGCTGTAGAATTTTTAAGTGACTATCTAGGAATTGATAGTTTTACATGTATTGGAAACGGACCAAATGATTTTAGTATGTTTAGATATGCTTTAGAACTAGGAAAACCAATAGTCATTGTAAGAGAAAAAGGAGAGGTAGAAAGTAAAGAGCTTATAGCACAAGTAGAAGAATATGCTTCAGAAATAGGACAATCAGATAAAGTAACAATTACAGGATTTCCAATAAATAATTATATAGATAAATTAGGAGAAGAAACAAGCACAAAACAAAGACGAACTAGATTTGTAAAAGGATTAGAATATAAAGCAATACCTAAAATAGATACTGCAAGAAAAGGAAGTAGAAATATTGGAATTAATATAAGAGAAAGATAGAAATGGACGTAGCATAGAAAGCCACGTCCTATATATTTTATTATTCTACTGTTACAGATTTAGCTAAATTTCTTGGTTTATCAACGTCAAGCCCCTTTTCTTTAGCTACATAGTAAGCTAAAAGTTGAAGAGGAATGACTGATATTATAGGAGATAGAAGTGGATGCATTTTAGGAATCCTAACAATATTAGGGAATAACTTAGTATCAATTTCTTGATTTGTAACAATCAAAGTTTTAGCACCCCTAGTTATAACTTCTTGTAGGTTACTAACAGATTTATCGACTAATCTCCTATCAGTTATAATTCCAATAACAGTTACATCATCTTCTATTAAAGCAATAGAGCCATGCTTTAATTCTCCAGACTGATAAGCATCTGAGTGAATATAAGAAACCTCTTTTAACTTCAAAGAAGACTCCATTGCAGCTGCATAATCGGTGCCTCTACCAATAAAGAATAAATCTTTTTCCTTATATATTTTCTTAGCAAAGTTCTTTATTATATCAGTATTTTCTAAAACTATACTTGCTTTAGAAGAAAGTTCTAAAATTTCCTCTTTTAAATTTTGTAATATTTCATTATCTTTTGAACCTAAAATTTCAGCAAAATGTATAGCAAGAAGTGAAAGTACAGTTATCTGAGAAGTATAAGCCTTAGTTGAGGCAACAGCAATTTCAGGTCCAGCATGAGTATAAATTGTAAAATCAGCTTCTCTTGTAATAGAACTTCCTATAACATTAGAAATTGCAATAGTTTTACAACCTTTAACTTTTGCATTTTTTAGTGCAGCAATTGTATCTGCAGTTTCGCCAGATTGACTAATACAAATGATTAAAGTATTTTTATCTATAAGAGGATCTCTGTATCTAAATTCAGAAGCAATATCAACTTCAACTGGTATATAGATTAATCTTTCCAAAATAGGTTTTACAGCAAGACCTGCATGCATTGCAGTACCACAGGCAATTATATAAATTCTAGAGATTGAAGATAAATATTCTTTAGAGATATTTATATCACTAAAATCGCATTTTAAATCTCCATTAAGTCTAGTTCCGATAGTTTCTCTAATAGCTGTGGGTTGTTCGTAAATTTCCTTTAGCATGAAATCCTCATAACCATTCTTATCAGTAGCTTTTGCGTCCCAAGTAATAATTTCAGCTTTTTTCTCTATGATTTCAAATTTTTCATTATAAAAAGTAAGTTTATTAGTAGATAATTCAGCTAAATCACCATCATTTAATATATATATATTATTTGTGTATTCTAGGATAGCAGGTATATCAGAAGCTACATATTTTTCATTATCTTTGACGCCTACAACTAAAGGACTATCTTTTCTAGCTACAATAATTTTATCTGGTTCTAATGTACAAATAACTGCAATAGCGTAACTGCCTTTTAAATCTAGAGTAGCCTTTCTAACAGCAGAAGCAAATTTATTAGCATTATTTGAACTTTCTTTAGTATAATAGTAATGAATTAAATTAGGGATAACTTCTGTGTCTGTTTCAGAAAGAAAAGTATAACCAGAATCAATTAGAAACTTTTTTAACTCATTATGGTTTTCAATAATTCCATTATGTACAACAGAAAATGTTTTGGTACTATCAAGATGAGGATGAGCATTTGTACTAGAAGGTTTTCCATGTGTAGCCCATCTAGTGTGAGCGATACCAACGCATCCGTTCTAAGCTATTTATATCTTCCATATTTTTAAGTTCTCTAACTCTTCCTTTGTGCTTTAAACAAGAGATTTTGCCATTTTCAATAGTTGAAACACCTGCAGAATCATAACCTCTGTACTCTAGTTTTAGAAGTCCGTTTATTAAGATAGGAGATGCCTTTACATTTCCATTATATCCTACAATTCCACACATATAATACCTCCATTTTTATGTGATAATAATATATAATATTATCATAGCACATAAAAAATAGCAAGTCCTTCAAAAATTAAATTAAAAAACGTATAATAGTAAGTAAAATTGCTCCAGGAATACCAAGAATACTAACAAAAATTATAGTAAAAAAATTAAGTCCAATATGAAAATTAAAAAATCCACCAATAAAATTGATAAAGAGAATGATTACTGCACCTATTAAAGAATTAAGTAATAATTTAAACATAACTTTTAAAGGAACTATAAAAATCCTACAAAGCACAAATATAATACAAAGTCCAGAAAGATAAGTTAAACCATTAATAAGTTCCAATTCTAATCACCTCACATAGGTATATTTGTACATTGTATGAGGGAATTAGAAAAATATGATAAATCTTTTATAAGGGAATAAAAAGATAACAGATAATGTACAGGTTTGAAATTTAATAATTAGTCATTTGAGTCTAAATTATCTTTTGCAATGCTTCTAAGATGATCGCAAATTTCTTCATTAGACATGTTAAGAGCCATGACAATTTTTGCATAGGTGTTAATTTTAGGCATATTCTTGTCATTTTCAATTCTAAAAATTGTTTTTCTATCAATTCCAGTTAAATCCGATAACTTTTCTTGAGAAAGGTTTTGTCTTTTCCTATATTCTTTTAACATGATTAATTCACCTATATACATTTTATAAAAAATATTTAAATAAGTCATTGACAAGTATGCCCCATAATGATATAGTTTAAACATAAATGAGGCAAATATGCCACGTATCTCTTTATGGTTGGAAATTGAAATAGTTTTGGTTTTGTTTGGTTTTGGCTTTGA
>CANPOS010000021.1 GCA_947575745.1 uncultured Clostridium sp. | reverse complement strand
CAAGGGTTAATGTTTGAAGATTTATTAAAATATGCAAAGGAAGATTTTTATAAAGAGCATAAAACAATAAAATTTACTACTAATAAGGAAGATGCAATATATGAAATATTGGCAGTTTTCTATTCAAGAGTGTATTATAAGAGTGAAAAAAATGTTTTTAGATATTATTATTTTGTTAATGCAAATAATGAAGCGGAATATAACGAATTTATAAACGAAGCTAAAAAAGCAAGTATTTATGATACAGGAATAACAGCAGAATACGGAGATCAACTGCTTACTCTCTCTACTTGTGAATATAGCCAAGAAGATGGAAGATTTGCAATAGTGGCAAAAAAGATAAAATAAATATAATGTAAAATACCTACTAATTAAATTTAGTGGGTATTTTTATATGTTCATGCTTCTACTCTCCCCTTTTAGTTTTCTGATAACACAAACAAAAATCGTTATGCTATATTATGTTTGTAAGAGGTAAGAAATGTATAATTTTGAAGAAGAAGTACAATATTTTACGGAATTAGTTTATAACAATATACAAGAAGCCAGAAAAAGAAAAAACAAAAAAGCATTAGCCGAAGAAGCAATTTTGAATTGTATAAGTGTAAGTAAAGATGGTCAGAGTATATTTGTTTACAATATGGATAAGGACTATTGTTACGAATTACTGAAAAAGGACATAGAAAAATATAATTATAAGAATTACAGAACAAAGGCTTTAGCATTATACTACATTGGAAGATTAATAGAATATTTAAAAAAGGAAATAACATTTGAGGAACTTGCAGGGATATATGAAGAAACTAAACCAGTAGTAAAAAATATTATAGAGCAGAAAAATAATATAAGTGAACAATTAAGATTACTTCGCAAAAATAGGAATATTCCAGAAGTACAAGAATATATCGACAAACTATATAATGGAAAATATGCAAGTGAATATTTAAAATACTTAATTGATAGATATTATTATTGTAAAAAGAACTTGATAAAACCCAAGAAAAATGGTTTAGAAACAGATTTTAAAATGTTATTACAATGAAAGGATAATAAATATGTGTATCAAAAGAAGAATATTAAATGAATATGTAACTTTAGATGTTGAAGCAACTGGCTTAAACCCAGAAAAGCATAAAATAATTGCAGTTGCTGTTTGTAAAATAAAAGATGGAAATATAATTGATGAATATACTGCATTTGTTAATCCCAAAGAAGTTATACCACCAGTAACAGCAGAAATCACAAAGATAACTAACGATATGTTAAAAGAAGCAGAAACAATAGATGTAGTAATTCCAAAACTTTTAGACTTTATAGGATCATTACCTATTGTTGTTCATTGTTCTAGGATGATTATTAGCTTTTTAAAAAAGAATTGTGCTGATATTAATATAAGTTTAGATAATGAAGTAATTGATACACTTCCCTTATGTAAGAAAAAACTACCAAACTTGAAAATCTATACGATGAAAACAATTTTGAAGTTTTTAGGAGATGATGAAATCGTACTAGATAGACTAATAGACTATGCTAGATGGACTTTCAGAGTATTTGAAAAGGTAAGATAGTAATATATTTGTAAAGGGATAATAAATATGTGTATTAGAAAAATATTAGATGAATATGTGGTATTAGATATTGAAACAACTGGGTTTAACCCAGAAAAAGACCAAATAATTGAAGTAGCTGTTTGCAAAGTAAAAGATGGGAATATTGTTGATGAATATACTGCTTTTGTTAATTCTAAACAACCTATACATCAGTCAATAAATGGCTTTACAAATAATAAGTTAAACAATGCAGAAACAATAGATATAGTAATGCCAAAACTTTTAGAATTTATAGGGCAACTACCTATTGTTGTGCATGATGCCTATCTTGTTATGGGATTTATAAAAAAGAATTGTAATAATATTGATTTAAGTTTAGATAATGAAGTAATTGACATATTTCCTTTATGTAAAAAACAACTACCATACTTGAAAAATTATAAAGTAAGTACAATTTCAGACTTTTTAGGAAATATGGATGTTATGGTAGATGGAATAATAGATTATACCAGATTAATATGTAAAGTATTTGAAAATATCAGAGATGTATCATAATAACTGGTTTTGTCATAGCTTTTTGTAGTTTGTTTATGGTTTTGTTATGGTTTTCTAAAAATTGTGATATAGACAACGATAGGATGTGCTATGGCAATAAATAGAGTTTTGGAAGCAATAAGAAATCGCAAAATAAGGTATGCAAATTACTTGAAAACAAAATTATATTACCCGTTTCTATAAATGGCTTAAAAACGATTATAGCTTGAAATAGAAGTATTAAAACAAAAGAAAAGGAAAATGGAATTATGCAGATTAAAATACATAGAGGTGTTAATCAAATTGGTGGTTGTGTAACTGAAATTAGAAGTACAAAAGCAAAAATACTAATTGATGTTGGCTCTAATCTCCCTAATTGTGAAAATGAAATAGAAGTGAATATTGCTAATATCAGTAAAAAATGTGATGCTGTTTTTATAACACATTATCACGGCGATCATGTAGGCGAATATATGCAAGTTAATAAAGATGTTCCTATTTACATTGGAAAACAGGCAAAAGAGATTTTTACTATATTTCAAAATAAAATGAAAGATACAGGTGTTACAGACATTACACAGGAACATATTGATAAAATAGATACATTTAAAATATTTAAGCAAGGTGTACCTTTAAAAATTGGAGATATGAAAATAACCCCTATTCGTACAGACCATTCGGCATTTGACAGTTATATGTTTCTGATAGAAGCTAACGGAAAAAGAATTTTACATACAGGAGATTTCCGTTTGCATGGTCCTATGGGAAAAGGAACACCTAAAACACTTAAACGAATAGGAAAAGTTGATGTTTTAATTTGTGAGCATACAACACTATCAAGACAAGATGAAAACTTTGTGTCTGAATTTATGTTACAGGAAGAAGCAGTTAGTTTAATAAAAAGTAAAAAATACATTTTTATACTATGTGCTTCTACTAACATTGACAGGATAGCTTCTTTTTATCATGCAAATAAAAAAGCAGGAGAAAAACTGTTTATATGCGATATTTACCAAAAGAAAATACTTGATTATGTAAGCAAAAATAGTGCGAAATATACAGATTATTATAATTTCTCTGATGTTAAGAGTTTTGATAGCGAATTGTATAAAAAGATGGTAAGTAATGGTTTTTGTATGTTAGTTCGCAGCAACTACTTTTCAAAGAAATTTGTTTATAACCCTAGATTTAAAAACAACCTATTCATTTACTCTCAATGGTTAGGATATTTACAAGGTCCAACAGCAGAAAAAGACCTTGTAAAGTTTGTTCCTAGAAAATACCATTATTTACACACAAGCGGTCATGCAACTGCTGAAGGAATTATGGAAGTTTGCAACATTGTTCAACCTAAAGTGATAATTCCTATACATCGGAATAAACTCATATGATTTTGACAAGTTAGATTTACCATATAGAATTAGACATTTAAAGAATAAGGAAATATACAGATTATAGAAGGAGTAATAAAAAGATGAAAAACAAGAATAATAAAGCATGGTTATTTAAAATATCTCCATACTGGGAAAATGAAATATATGTTAATTGTACGGCTTTAACGGCATTTCAAATTGCTTCTAATTATGAAAGTGATTTATATGTATGGAACCCAAGAAAAGATAAATTTATATTGATATTATCTCCTCTAGGCATGTACTACGAAGCTAATAATAATATGATTAAAAGGAATTTAGGAAAAGATGTAGAGTTTTCTTCTTTAGGATATGAAAATTATACAAATGAAATAATTGTAAAACGTGATGATTTAGAAACTATAAAAAGCCTACTTTATAGCCCTAAAAACATATCAAAAGTGGTAGATAAAGAAAACAGAGAAAATACATTATCACATAAAATTAATAAATGGTTTGAAAATGCTAAAAAAGACTATGGTATTACTGGAAAATTTAAAGAGATATTATCTTTAGGAAATGGATCAATAGAAATCATAGTTGAAGAAGAAGGCAAATGTTATGGTGTTATAGTTAGAAAATCAGAAGAATATACAGATGACCAATTATATGAGAAATGGCAAAACGAATTTACATTCTTAAGAGAATATTAGAAAGGAGATTTTAAAATGGCAGGTAGAATTGATTATGAAGAAAGACAAGAATATAAAAAAGAAAGATACCAAGAATTAGCAGAAAAATCAAGAGAAAAGAGCCAACAACACTATGAGCAATACCAAAAATTAAGTAATGCAATACCACTAGGACAACCAATACTTACAGACCATTATAGTGCAAATGCTACAAGACGAGGTTACGAGAAAATGCACAGTCAATTTGATAAATCAATAGAAGCAGACAATAAAGCCGAATACTACGAAAATAAGGTTGAAAACATAGAGAATAACAATAGTATTTCAAGTGATGACCCCCAAGCTATTGAAAAACTACAAGCTAGACTTAAAAAGCTAGAAGAAGCAAAAGTTGAAGTAAAAGCTAGACCTCACGAATGGTATGAGTTACCCTACCTTAATGCAGATATAAGAAGAACTAAAGACAGAATAAAAGAAATTCAGGAACTAGAAGAATTGCAGTTTGAAGAAATTACCTTTACTGGTGGTAAAGCAATACTAAATAGAGATATAAACAGAATACAAATACTTTTTGATGATAAACCTAACGAAGAAGTTAGAAATATCTTAAAACATAGAGGTTTCAAATGGTCGAGATATGAACAAGCATGGCAAAGATTATACAACAAAAATACAATATATGCTACTAATAGGGCTATTGAGGAAATACAAAAGAATAGTTAATTATAGGTGTAAATAACTATGTTATTTAAAGTGTAAATAAAGAAACAAAGGAAAGGAGTTACAAAATATGGATACAGAGCAAGAAAGTGTTATACTAAAACTTTATGAGCAGACAGAAAACGAAATGTCTAATAGTAAAGACTATGCAGAACTACTACATAAATACAATATACTTAAAGAAAAATTTTACAAAGGAATATTACCAAGAGAACAAGAAGAACTAACAGAAATACTACAATATAAAACAGATATGGAAAGTACAGCTATGAGAGATTATTTTGTAGAAGGTTTTAAGGTAGCAACAAGGCTAATGGCAGAAGCAATATAAGAAAGAAAATTAGCATATAGAAACAATTACAAAATACAATATTTAAAATTATGTTAGTAATAATAACATTACAATATACCCTCATATATTGAACTAGAGAGGCTCTTTAGACAATGTAGAGGGTATATTTATTTTGACAAAAATTTTTTCGCCATATATACTAAAAGGTCTTAAAATCGAATTTAGCAAGCCTGATATATACACACCTGCCATAGTGGCATAGTGAAATTCCAAAAATACAATTAGCTTATTTACCTGTTATTATAAAATTTATTAACAGACAATTAGATTAGATAAGTATTTTATGCAAAATTCAAAATAATGCTCATAGATGCACCCTCATAAAAAATTTTTAATTATTTGCATACTTGTTTTTATACTTCGTATAAAAACATAACGAACTTTGTGTAAAAAATTGTTTCACTTGATTTATATAAAATTATATATTAAATTGAAATAAAATTTTATTAAACATATCCATTTTAAAACTATTCCATTTAAGCTAGACTAAAATGTTATTTACTAATATGTATCTGGCATAGTGGCATAGTGAAATTCCAATAAATAAGCTAGTCATAGGACTAGCTTATTTATCATTAAGTCATTATGTGTTGTCAGATGCTGTTTCTTGACTTTCTGTTTTTTGTTCATCTTGTGTTGTTTCTTCATTATCTGTTTTTTCTTCCTCATCTAGTTGTTTACAAAGATAATCTTCAAAAGTTCCATTATAGTTTTCCCTTTTATATTTATCACCATAAATTTTATCTGTTTCTTTAGTTATACCATTCCATTGAAGATATTCATTGTAAATATCTTTACTTTTAGAATTATCGAAATCTGGAGAAGCATAAAACTGTTCTCTTTTACCGCCTAATAAATATCGTTCAGGTCTATAACCTATTGCTTTAAGTTGCTTACCAAATTGCGAGTCGCTAACCGCTTCTCTATTATTCTTCCTACACCAATTACTATATTTCTTATAATAAGTCGATTTAACGATAATTGTTTTTATAGGAAACATTCTAGCAAATTCTAATGCACTATTACATTCCATAAAATATCGTTTTGTTTCTTGCTCTACAATAGGCGGAATAGTAAATCTACCTACCTCTAGCACTTTTTCAAATGCTTGTATAGCCCTAGTTACAATAATCTTTAAGGCTTCTTTTGTACATAGCTTATCTCCTATATTAATATCACGATTACCTCTGTCATCTGTAAATGTTGCAAGGAATGGCACGACTATAACCCTATCTGTTATATGAAGACCGATTTCCTTAAAGTTTATAACATCATTTACAGACATTATCATCGTTGCATATGGTATTAAGACATTATTATCATCTTTTCCATTTAATGATATAGGCTCGCCTGATACAATACGAGTTACAAGCGAATTATTTATGTATTTTGGTTGCTTTTGGTCTTCCATAATATTTAATGTGCAACCGGTCTAATCTTTTAATTGTTGATTTACTTCCTGCTTTACTTCCAGATAGTTGTTCCAAATGCTCATGTGAGCATTTTTCGTTCAATACTTTTTCAAGTGGTCTAAAAATCTTACTTTTGCCATTTCTGCCATCGCCTTTTAGGACTATTAGTTTATTCGGTTTAGCAGTTTCTGCTAATGAATAACCTTGTACTTCATAAAGTAAGTTTTCTATGCCCTTAATTTTGCAAGTAACACTTTCATAATAGTCATTTACTGTTTTTAACTCTGGCGAATTAGTCAAAAGGACACTAGGGTCATAATATTTTAGCACACATTCTGGATAATTCCCCTTAAATTCCTGCTTACTAGAATTATCTAGTGGAATACTATTATTCTCACTTTTTTCAATATTGGTTATCTCATTTTCCGCTTCTTTTGTTTGAATTTCTTCTTTCATTTCCATTTTAAATTACTCCTTTTCTTATTTTTTCTTTACAAGGTGGTTTTGTACTATAAATACAGAAGACCACCCTTGCACTTCTAAAAATTATTGTTTGAGCAGTCTAGCAACTCTCATTTTTATCTCTTTTGGTCATGTACCAGTGTCGCAAGGCTCCGAATTTCCACTACTTTTTGCTTGCCGATAGTTCTCACTAGGAAAATCTGGCAAATTGAAGATGTCGCCTCCGAACTTTTAATGAGCATCCTCTTATTTGAGAAAATTGTTTTATTGTTAAAAAGTTAATCATTTTTGACTTATTATTCTCTAGCATTTCAATTTTCTCTAGCATTTCATCTAACTTTTTTATGTTCAACTCGATGTCTGTGTCTGTTTTAACAGTAACTGTCATTTTACTTTTTCCTCCTTTTTAAAAATATTTTCAAAAAACTGTTGCTTTTTGTTACAGTTTGCATTATAATATCAAAAAAATGCTTTGTCAACAGAGCGTAACAAAACAAAAACAAGGAGGTTTTAAAATGTTAAAAATGTCGTCAAGCAACGACACAAAAGACAAAAAGGGAAATATTGATAAGTTTAGTGAAAGATTAAAAAAAGCACGAATTAATGCGGGGTTTAGTTCTCAAGAGGCACTAGCAAAGGTGGTTTATGTAGATAGGGTTACAATGAATTATTATGAAAACGGTAGTAGAAAGCCTGACCTAGATACATTTGTTAGAATTGTTGATGCTCTTAATGTGTCATGCGACTATTTGCTAGGATATTCTAAAAGTCCAACAAGAGAATATCACGATACAAAAGAAATAACAGGATTATCTGATAAAGCAATAGAAACATTACATACATATGCACTAGAAACAAAGAAAAATTTAGATGTAAAGAAATATCCAATAACACTTGAGGATATTATTAATCAGTCGCGTAAAAAAACATATTATATGATTAGTTATTTGTTGGAAAATGATTTAAAATATGGTCTTTTTAGCAAATTAGAAGAATTTTTATGTTTTAAAATAAAGCATAAAAAAGTAATAGATTTAGAGCAAGACATCATTAATGATGATTTAGGTTATACTATGACTGTTCAACAATGGGAAAACATAACTAAAATTATAGTCGATGAAACATTATTTAATATAAAAAAAGATATAGAGAAGGAAGCTAAAATTGCTACCAAAGATAACAAAAAGAAAAAATAAATGTTATATTATTAGTAAAAACGGAGTAAATCTATGAAAAGAACTAATAATGAAGAAATTTATAAAAGACTTGGACTAACTGAAAAATCAATAGAAGTATTGGAAAATTTAAAAGCTAAACAAGATAAAGTAACTACAAATAAAAGAGCTTTTTCAAAAAGAATTGAAACTATTAACTGTTTATTAGAAAATGAAGCAAATTATGGTATTTTAGGGTATATTTCTATGTTTTTGTGGGATGAGTATAAAGGGATATTTGAAGTATTAGAAATAAATTCTGGAAAAACACTTTGTTTTACCGCTTCCAAACTACAAAATACTTTTATGTTTGACATTGAAAAAAATTTAAAGAAATTAAAAAAACACATAAAAGATGAAAAAATAAGAAATGAATAAAAAAGCAGGGAATATTTTTTGTAATAGTTGCTAGACTGCTCAAAAAATAATTCCCCTAGAAAATCAAAAAAAGAGTGACTTTCTATAATCTATTATAGTACAAAAAGTTGCTCTTGTAAAGGAGTGATTTTTTAATTATGGAAAAGAATAGAAGAAATGAAAAAACAAAACAAGTTGGAAATGGCGAAGGCACACTATATAAAAGTAAGGCTTTAGGCTGTTTAGTGTTCCAATATTATGACACAAACGGAAAAAGGCAAACTATGAAACAAAGGAAAAAAGAAAGTAAAACAGATTTTAAGGCTAGAGTTACAGAAGTAAAAAATAGTTTGAATACTGGTACTTATATATGTAAAAATGATATTACAGTTTATCAACTAGGCTCGGAAATAGTGGAAAATAAACTAAACAGAAATAAAATTAGTGAAGCCACATACAGCAGAGCCATTCAAACACTTAATCATGTCAAAAATCATAAAATTGGTAATATTCCTATACAAAAGATTACTACTAATCACTTACAAGAATTTATTGATACTAAAAAGAAATATGCAAATTCATATATTGACAAAATATATGAAATGTTGGGTAGAATTTTTATAGAAGCAATAAAACGTGATTACATATTAAAAAACCCTATGCTAAATGTAGAAAAACCAAAATCTGACAAAATTGATGAAAAAATTGAAGCACTTACTATTGATGAACAAAAAGCCTTTTTAGAAGAACTTGACAAAGATTTACATTATAAAAATATTTTTACTATTGCTTTATATACAGGTATGCGCATGGGCGAAATACTAGCACTAAAAACAGAAGATATAAATTTTAAAGAAGGAACTATATGTATAAAAAGAAGTCTTACTAAAGATAAAAACGGAAAAACCATATTAGGTAGTACAACCAAAACATATAACTCTTTAAGAACAATTCCTATTTCTTCACTTTTTGAACAAGCATTAAGAAAATCTATATCTGATATGACTTTAAACATAAATAATCTTTTATTTATTCAGCCTACTGGTCAATTATATTCAGTATCTGATATGAATAGTAGATTTAAAAGAATTTGCACTAATGCTAATTTAGGAGTTGTTCCATACATAATAAAAAGAGGTAAAAAAGAGATTAATTCAAAAACTAGCACATATAATCAACATATGTTAAGACATACTTATGCAACACGTTGTATTGAAAGTGGAATGCCAGCCGAAGTATTACAAAAACTATTAGGACATAAAGATATTCAAACTACAATAAATACTTATACTACAATTTTTGATAAATTTAAAAATGAACAAGTTGACAAGTATGTTGAATATATGCAAAATATAAAATAAAAAATCTCTACTGCATACTTTATTGCATACTTTGGAATACAAAAACAACCTAAAGAGCTTATTTTTCTAAGCAATTTAGGTTGTTCGTTTCTGGTGGGCAGGGATGGATTCGAACCATCGTACTCAAATGAGAACAGATTTACAGTCTGCCGCCTTTAGCCACTCGGCCACCTACCCATGTAAATAAATTAACTTCATTTACAACGCAATTAATTATAATATTTATTTCTTTTTCTGTCAATATAATTTTCAAAATTTTATCAAAAATCTTTAAATTTCTTTACTATCTCCTATTTTTGTGGTATAAATATATATATACATTTTATTAAAGGATGATTAAATTATGGATTCAAATGGAAAAAAATTAATTACAATACTTGTACCAGCATATAATGAGCACGAATCTCTTCCAATTTTATATGATAGACTTGTTAAACTTATGAACGAACAACCAAATTATGATTTTGAAGTTCTATTTGTTAATGATGGAAGCAAAGACAATACCTTAGAGCTTATTAAATTCCTAAGAAAAAAAGATACTAGAATTAACTATGTTAATTTATCAAGAAATTATGGTAAAGAAACTGCAATGGCTGCAGGTTTTGATTATGTTAGAGGTGATGCTCTAGTTATAATGGATGCTGATCTTCAAGATCCTCCTGAGCTAATTCCTGAAATGATTAAATACTGGGAAGAAGGCTATGATGATGTTTATGCTAAAAGAAAATCGAGAAAAGGCGAAAGCCCTTTAAAAAAGCTTACTTCTTGGGGATTTTATAGAGTTTTACAAAGTATGACTTCAATTGAAATCCAAAAAGATACAGGTGATTTTAGACTTCTTGATAGACGTTGTGTTGAGGCTATAAAAGAACTTAGAGAGTCTCAAAGATATACTAAAGGGCTTTATAGTTGGATAGGATATAATAAAAAAGAAATTTTATATGATAGGGATCCAAGAGTTGCCGGAAAAACTAAGTGGAATTATGGTAGGCTTATTAACTTATCTATTGACGGTATAACTTCTTTTACCACTTCTCCTTTACGTTGGGCTGCAATTTTAGGAATTATAGTTTCTTGTGCTGGCTTCTTGTACATGCTTGCTATTATCCTTAAAACATTGATATATGGAGTTGATGTTTCTGGATATGCTTCAATGATGGTTGTAATTCTTTTCTTAGGTGGAATTCAGCTTATATTCTTAGGATTAATTCGGAGAATACCTCGGAAGAGCCTTTTATGAAACAAAAAGACGTCCTCTATATTTTATAGATTCTTATAACGAACAAAAGGAAACTAATATGAAAGGATAAGATATATGTCTGCTTTTGTATTAAAAATAATTGCATTAATTTCAATGACATGTGACCATAGTTCTTATGTGATATTTGGGCATTTCTCTTTTTTGAATTATATAGGTAGACTTGCTTTTCCTATATTCGCATTTCAAATAAGTGAAGGTTACATTCATACTAAAAACCTCAAAAAGTATCTTTTGAGGTTATTTGTTTTTGCATTAATTTCTCAAATACCTTTTATGTTGTTCACATCTATATATTCTTCTAACCTTTACTTAAATATCTTCTTTACTTTATTTTTAGGATTAATTGCAATAACTATTTTTGATTTTCTTAATAAAATAGAATGTAAAAATAAAAATATGCATTATTTGTATATTTTTATTGGCGTTGTTTTTGCCATTATCACTGCTCTTTTGTCTGAAATACTTCATTGTGATTATGGATATTATGGTGTTAGCATTATCTTTATTTTTTACTTATTTAAAAAACACAGATTATTAATGAATATCGCTTTTATATTATGCACTATTATTTATCAATTTCCAAATGTTTTGTTTAGCACAAATTCTAAAATTTACATATATATAATTATTTTTACTTGTTTACCTCTTATGTTTATTAATTTATATAATAATAAAAAGGGAAAAGACATAAAATATCTTTTATATCTTTTCTATCCTTTACATCTATTAATATTATTTGGTATACATTGGCTATCTCTTTCCTTATAATGACTTATTTATTCCTCTTGCAACTATTTCTGTCATATTATTTATAAGTTCATCTATTTCTTTAGGTGTTACTATCATGTTATAGTCTCCGTGGATTTAGAGCTTCTTTTATTTCGTCATAATTATCTTTTTCTTTTAATTCATTTAGATAGTCATTTGATCTAGCTTCATTTTGCAGTTTATTTATGAATAGAGCTAATGCTTCATTAACTAGAACTGCACTTTCCACAACTGTTGGAATTCCAAGTGCAATTACTGGCACTCCTAATGTTTCTACACTTAATTCTTTTCTTGTATTTCCGTACTCCTGCTCCTGGTACTATTCCTGTATCTGATAACTGAATTGTACTACTTATTCTTTCTATACTTCTTGATGCTAATGCATCTATTACTATAAGGAGTTTGGGCTTTACATTGTTTACTATTCCCTCTAATATTTCTAATGTTTCTATTCCTGTTGTTCCAAGTACTCCTGGAGATATTGCACTTATTGGTCTTGTGCCTTCTTCTACATATTCTGGCAAATATTTTATAACATGTCTTGTTACTTCAATATTTGCAATTACTTTTGGTCCTAATGAGTCTGGTGTAATATATTCATTTCCAAGTCCTACAACCAATACATCTGCTGATGTATCTATATGAAGATTTACAAGTGATTTTAATTCTTCTGATAAAACATTTGATGCTTCTTCTATTTCTTCTTCTGTTGCTATTTTTAATTTTTTTATATCTATTGTGACATATGTTCCTTTTGGTTTTCCAATTGCTTGTTCTCCATTTTCATTTGTTATCTTTACTTTTGATATTTTTATTTTTTCGCTTATTTCCTTTTCTTCTACTTCTATCCCATCAATCTCTTCGCCTTGCTGTTTTCCTAATATTTCTCTTCTTTCTAATGCTAAGTCTGTTCTAAAATTATACATAATAAAAGCCTCCTTTTTCTTAATATTATTAAGAAAAAAGAGGAAATTTATTCATATACAGTTATAAGAATTACAAATTAGATAGAAGTGGTATATATACCACTTCTCTAACAGGCAAATTCAAAACCTGTTTTATGAACAATACATGCACAATATCGCTTCTACTCCAATATTAATATCTATTAGTCCATTTTTATAGTTTGTATCTAATTTTATCATTTCGTCTAAGATACTCCTTATTTCTTGTTCTGTAAAATATTTTGCTTGCATTTTATATTTGTTTAGTAAAAATGCCTGATTTGGCTTTAAGTTCATAGCTACTGCTAAGTCTTTTCTATATTTTTCTGATAGTTTTACAATATATAGTTTTTTGAAATGGTTATACATTGTTATTAGTATCTTTTGTATTGGTTCTTTTAAGTAAAGTAACTCATTTAATATCTGTATTGAAGCCCCTATATTTTTCTTTCCTAAATTGTCTGTTAAATCAAATATGTTACTATCTAATGTCTTTATTGCTAATTTCTGTACGTCTTCTTTTTTTATTGTTCCACCTTCTCCAACATATTCTATTAGTTTTCTTATTTCATTTATTAGTTCTTGCATGCTTGTACCAGATGTTTCTATTAAAAATTTTATTACCCCTGAGTCTGCTTTTACTTTGTATGCATTGCAAATTGCTGTGAGTCTTTTTTCCAATGCTAATGGCTTTTGTAGTTCAAATTCACATATTATTCCGTCCCATACTTTCAAATGTTTTTGTTATATTTAATTTATCTATACTTTCTTCTATAAATACTAAAACTATTCTTTCTTTTATATCTTCTATATTTTCTTTTAAATATTTTTCTAAGTTGTCTCTTATTTCTTTAGTATTTGTTGTTTTCTTTTTTGTTTCTTTTTTGAATAACCCAGAATTTTTTACTATTATCATTTTCTTTTCATAACCAAAACATGGCATTTGGAGTTCTTGCATAAGGTTTCCTATTGTTTCTTCGTCTAATTCTATATAGTTTATTCCGTATTACTTTTTCTCCAAATAGCTTTTTAATCTTTTTTACAGCTGTTTCTAAAAGGTATGTTTCTTCCCCATACAAAATATACATGCTATTTAATTTTTCATCTTTTAATTCTTTTTCTAATTCTTCTTGCTTCATAATTATTTCTTCCTTACAATTTTTCTGCAAATCTTGCAGAATGCGCATGGCAAATTGCTATTGCCATACTGTCTGTTATATCATCTAGTTTTGGTAATGTTTCTACATTTAATATTGTTTTTACCATTTTTTGTACTTGTATTTTGTCCGCCCTTCCATAGCCTACTACTGCTTGCTTTACTTGAAGTGGTGTGTATTCATAAGTAGGTATTCCTCTTTGACATCCTACTACTAATATTACTCCTCTTGCTTGTGCAACATTTATTGCTGTTTTTACATTGTTGTTAAAAAATAGTTCTTCTACTGATATAGCATCTGGTGCATATTCGTCTATTATTAAATTTAAGTCTGTAAATATTTCTGATAGCCTTAGTGGAAATGAAGTTTTTGCTGCTGTTTTTATTGCTCCACTTGCTATCAATTTAAATTTGTTTCCAATATAGTCTATTATACTATATCCTGTTATCCCATACCCTGGGTCTATTCCTAATATTCGCACAAAAGTCATCTACTTTCTTAATATTATCCTAAATACCTCTGCCACACTCCATGCTTGTGCTGGAGCTCCTTTTGAAGAATATGGTTCTTTAGTATCATATATCTCTCCTATACTTCCTATTACTCCATCACTATCTAGTGACACTAAGAAATTATCTTCTATAGTCTTGCAAAATTCTTCTAATTTGTCTGTAAGCTCTTGTTTCTTTGTTTTATTTGTTTCTATTTTTATCATATTTTTTAGTGCATTATAGTAAAGTCCGAGTAACCATGGCCATACTGGTCCTTGATGATAGCTTGCATCACGTTTAAAAGAATCCCCTTCATAATTTTCAACATAATTAGGTTCTCCTTTTGCAAGTGTTTTTAATCCGTGAGTTGTAAGTAGTTTTTTATCTGTAACATTTATGATATTTTTTGCTATTTCGCTATCTGGTTCTATTACTGGGAAACTTAGTGATAAACTAAATAATTGATTAGGTCTTATTTTTCCGTCTCCTAATACATCATATAGACATTTTCTTCTTTTATTATAGAATTTATTTGTAAATGATATTTTTGTGTATTCTGCCATTTCTTTATATTTATTTAATTCTTCTTTATTTTCATATGTATTTGATAATTCTTGCATTATTCTTAATGCATTATACCAAAGTGCATTTAGCTCAACTGCTTTACCATTTCTTGGTGTAAATACATATTCTCCATATTTTGCATCCATCCAAGTGTTTTGTGTTGCTGGTGTTCCTGCAACTATTAAATAGTCCTCATCTAAATATATGTTATTATTGTCTATATCTATTCCTTCTATATATGATTTTATAATAGATTTTAGTCTTGAATATATACCTTTGACAAATACCATATCATTTGTATATTTTAAATATTTATATACAGCTTCAAATAATAGAAGCGAAGCATCACTACTATTATATAGTGGTCTTAAATCAAATCCTGAGTACCCATTTGGAACTAATCCAAACTTTATATCTCTAATTAGTGTTAAAAGTACTTCTTTTGCTTCTTCATATCTTTTAGGTATTAATAGTAGCCCCTCAAATGAAATAAGCGAGTCTCTTGCCCAATCTAAAAACCAAGGATATCCAGCAATTACTGTATGTAATCTAAAATTTGGCCTATATACTATAAAGTTGTCTGTCGCAACAATATATTCTTGTATCAATTCTTTATATTCAGCATCATATTTTCCTTCTTGTTTTAAGTCATATAGTCCTGAGTTTATAACTAATTTTCTAATTCTTATTATTTCATCATTTATTACTTTTTTAACTTCTAGTTCTTCGATATTGTCTTCTAATGAACATACAAATGAAATTTCTTTTTCTTCATTTGCTTCTAATTCTATTTCATATCTTCCTGGTACTATCAGATTTTCTTCAGGATAAAATCCCCTTTTCTCTTCTTCTATATAGTACATATTATTAAACGTATCTCCAAAATGCTCTATATATGTACCTTCACTTGTATTTAGATAAACTGGATTTTCTGCTTGATTATCCATGATTATTACTACTTTTTGTTTGTTTATTGTTTGTTTTAGTCTAAATTCATGGTTTGTACTCATTTGATGAAAGTCCCTGTTATTCATTATTGGTGCAAGTGTAAGTTTTGCAGATTTTTCTCCTGTCTTTATTTTATATAATATGCACACTGTATTTTTTCCATATTCCATACTTATTAGTTTTTTTACTTCTATTCCTTCTACATTGTATGTAAATATTGGTATATAGTCTTTTTCAAAACTTACTTCGTATTTATATCCTTCTGATATATAATTATTCGCTATATTTGTATATAAATTATACTTTTGTCCTTCAATTTCTAAGCTCTCATCAACTTTTGAAAGTATTACTTTTCTTCTGCCTGGTGCTGAAAATGGTGCTATTAATAGTCCATGATATTTTCTTGTATTGCATCCTATTATTGTAGAGGAAGCATATCCTCCAAGTCCATTTGTTATTATCCATTCTTTCTTTAGTCCATTTTCAAGGTTTAGTTCTTCCTTGCCTATCTTCTTCATATGTGTGCTCCTCCATATTTTAAATCTTATCTTCTGTCTCTTTCCAATTTTCTTATGTTTTGTTCTCTTTTCTTTTCACTTGTTTGGATTGATCTTATTCTCTCATGATATTTCTCACTAAACTTACTCTTTCTCCTATCATCCATTCTTTTTGCTTTCTTATTTATTTTATCTTCTGCTTTTTGTATTTTCTTTTTAAATTTAGCTTGTTCTTTTCTATTTTCATTATGGGCTTTAAGTTTTGTATTCATTCTTACATACTTAGGATTATTTTGCATGTCTTTAAATTTTAAATCTTCACATATTATTTCTATTATTGCATCTGCAACACTTGTTGGATCATGTCTTACAGCATCATTTTCGATACGTGAAAAGTCTTTTGCTACTGTTCTAACTCCAAGTTCTTTACATTTTTGCACATCTTGTTCTACTAAATCTGCTCCTTCTTTGTTATATCTTCTAACAAATTCTGGTACTACTTCTCCTGTATCGTATACACAATAATCTATAATTTTATTATTTGCATGTTCGAATATTGCTTTTATATGATCTGATAATGAGAAATCGTCTGTTTCTCCTGGTTTTGTCATTATATTTCCTACATATATCTTTATTGCCTTACTTTCTTTTATTGTTTTTGATATATTCTTTATTAATAAATTTGGTATTACATCTGTAAAAAGATTTCCAGGTCCAATTATTATTGCATCTGCTTCACTTATTGCATCTAGTACTCCTGGTGCTGGTCTTGCATTTGAAGGTGCTACAAACACTCTTGAAATTTTTGATATTTTCTCTATCGACTTTTCTGCAATCTTTCCCTTTTCTTCTACTAAAGTTCCATCTTCTAATTCTGCACATACATTCATTCTATCTAGTGTTACTGGTAAAATTCTTCCAGTTATATTAAGTACTTTTGAAACATTCTCAATAAATTTTGAACCTTCTCCATATATGTCATGCATAGCTGATAATATTAAATCTGTAAAATCCATTCCACCTTGTAAATCTAAGTTTAGTAATTTTTTCATTTCTACTTCATCAGTAGCTAATGAAATTATACTTTCTTTTACAGCTTTTATTGGTAATAGGTTGGCATTTGCTTTTTGTGCATTTTCATATTCTGACATTTCTACTATTGCTGTTAAATTATTTGTGTATCCTTTTAAACCTTTAAGTATTGTATTTAGCCCAGTCCCTCCACCAATAACAACTATTTTAGGTCCTTCCTTATATACAGTTTTATTGAATATTAAAGAATTGACATTTATATCTTTTTTGTTTTCTGATAGTCTATCGTCAGTGTCTTCTACTAATAATTCTAGTACTCTTTTTTGGCTATATATTATTCCAACTATTACTAACATAAATCCTGCAATTGCGAGTATACTTGTGAGTATTAAATTCCATACTGCTATTTCCTTCATGTTCATTATTGTTGCTATTCCATATGCTAAGAGTATTATTCCGAACTATTATTACAAACATCCATCTTTTCATTCTTGTTCCTGATTTAAACCACTTAAATATTCCAAACATTATCAACTATCATTCCTTTCTTAATTTATGTGTACTTTATATTTAGTTATTTTATTTGCTAATTATATCATTTAAAGTCGTTTTAGTAAACAAATTATTCAAATTTTGTCTAAAAAATAGAATTGTTTTTTTAGTTATTTAATAAATATACCGCAAAAGAGCCAAGGTCAGTTAATTAACCTTGGCTCTTTTACCTTATTTGCGAAATTGCAAATAGCAGTAGAGGTTTGTAGTGCTTAGCCGATTATAGCACCTTTGCACTAACCTCAATTGCGGGAATTGGCACCGGCAGGTAGAGGCATGTCTCATTCCAGACATCTGCCTCGACATGGTTCATGCGGAGATACTCAGTCAGTTCCCCCTGAGAGTTCTTCCCAAAGAGTTCTAACATCATTTTTTCGAAGCATAAGCCGGTAGCCTTGTAGGTAACCGTCCCAGCTTCAGCTGCATGAAGGAGGATTTCGCAGCCGTCGTCGCAGGGTACAATCTTTTTGATAGGCATTTTCTCAGGAGCATACACGTTAGTAAAGTTATAGTCCATAAAATGCCCGCCCATAAAGTACCCAGCGAACATTAGCTTGCTGTTTGCGACGGTGAGAAGTATCTCCCCTAATCCAGTCATGGTAGGATCCTTCAGTGTCTTTCCAAGTCGCTCCATCGACTTGGAGTTGAGAGTTGCGGTGATTTGGATTGTGAAGGCATCATGGGGCTGGTTGAACACCAAAGTCCATGTGTCATTCTCTACCCATCTCGTAGATATAATTTCAGATCTCAACTTTATTCCCTTCTTTCAAATTATTCAGCATAGGTCTTGACCATATACTTATCTTTATTATAACATATTTATGTAAATTATGCAAGAAAGATAATATGACATAAAATATGTAATGTCAATCTTACATATATATTTTATGCCATACTATCTTTTTAACTGAGCATTTATTATCGCTTATTCTTTTACTTTTTCTATAATATGTTTTGCTGTTAATCCAAAATACTCAAGTAATTCTTCTGCTTTGCCTGATTTTCCAAATGTATCTTTTACTCCCATTCTTATTACTTTAGTTGGATATTCTTCACTTAGCACTTCACATACTGCACTTCCTAGTCCTCCAATTATACTATGGTCTTCTATTGTTATTATTTTGTTTGTTTCTTTTGCACATTTGATTATTAATTCTTTATCTATTGGCTTTATTGTGTGCATATCTACAACTCTAATGTTTATTCCTTCTTTTGCTAGTTCTTCTTTTGCTTTTAGTGCTTCTGATACAACAACTCCTGTTGCAATTACTGTAGCATCTGTTCCTTCTCCTATTTGTATTCCTTTTCCTATTTTAAATTCTTGTGCTTCTCCATATATTATTGGTGTTGCAAGTCTACATAGTCTTAAATAAACTGGTCCTTCGCATTTTGCAATTTCCTTTACTACCCATTTTGTTTCTGTATCATCTGATGTACAAATTACTGTCATGTTAGGCAATGTTCTCATTAAGCTTAAATCCTCTATCATTTGGTGTGTTGCTCCGTCTTCTCCAACAGTAACTCCTGCATGTGTTGCACATATTTTTACATTCATTTTGGGATAACATATACTGTTTCTTATTTGGTCATATGCTCTTCCTGCCGCAAACATTGCAAATGTACTTACAAATGGTATCTGTCCTGCACTTGCAAGTCCTGCTGCTGTTGACATCATGTCTTGCTCTGATATTCCCATATCGAAAAATCTTTCTGGATATTTCTTTGCAAATATTCCCGTTTTTGTTGCTTCTGCTAAGTCTGCATCTAATACAACTATTTTCTTGTCTTCTCCTATTTCTGCTAAAGTTTCTCCATAGCTAGCTCTTGTTGCAACTTTTTTATCTAAATTCATAGTTACTTTTCACCCTTTCTTATTTTCCTAACTTTTTTAGCTCCTTAATAGCTTGTTTATATTCGTCCTCATTTGGTGCTTTTCCATGCCACCCTGCTTGATTTTCCATAAATGATACGCCTTTTCCTTTTGTTGTCTTAGCAATTATTGCAGTTGGCTTTCCTTTTATTGTTTTTGCTGTATTAAATGCTTTTATTATTTCCTCTATGTTATGTCCGTCTATGTTTATAACTTTGAATCCAAAACTCTTAAATTTTTCATCTATTGGGTAAGGACTCATTACTTTATCAATGCTTCCATCTATTTGTAAATTATTATTGTCTACTATAACACATAAATTGTCTAGTTTATAGTGGCTAGCTGTCATAGCCGCTTCCCAAATTTGTCCTTCTTGTATTTCTCCATCTCCAAGTAAGCAATATACTCTAATTCCTTTACTATTTATTTTTGAGCTTAATGCAATACCATTTGCGATTGAAAGTCCTTGTCCGAAGTGAACCTGTATTCATATCTACTCCTGGCACTTTATTCATGTCTGGATGTCCTTGTAAATTACTATCTATATGTCTTAAATTCTTTAACTCTTCTGTATCAAAATATCCACGATTTGCAAGAGTGCTATATAAAACTGGTGCTGCATGTCCTTTTGATAATATAAACCTATCTCTTGCTTCATCTCTAGGTTTTGCTGGATCTATTTGCATTTGATTAAAATATAATACTGTTAGAATATCAGCACTTGATAGTGATCCTCCTGGATGTCCTGATTTTGCTCCATATACGGCTTCTATTATACCTATTCTAATATCGTTTGCTTTTTTTCTTAATTCTTCTATATCTGTTATCTTCAAAACTTTCCCTCCTTATTCAACAGTTCCAAATATTCTGTCTCCTGCATCTCCTAGTCCTGGAACAATATATCCTACTTCATTTAAATGGTCGTCTATTGCTGCACAGTAGATTTGTACATCTGGATGTATCTCTTGCATTTTCTTTAGCCCTTCTGGTGCTGCAATTATACTTAAGAATTTTATATTTTTTACTCCATCTTCCTTAAGTAATGTTATTGCATCTATTCCTGAGCCACCTGTTGCAAGCATTGGATCTATTATTATTACTTGCTTATTTGCTATATCTCTTGGCATTTTGTAATAATATCTAACTGGTTTTAAGGTTTCTTCATTTCTGTAAAGTCCTATATGACCAATTTTTGCATTTGGTATCATTGTTACTATTCCGTCTATCATTCCTGTTCCTGCTCTTATTATTGGAACAAATACATAGTCATTTTCATTTAGTATTTTTCCTTTCATTGTAGTTAGAGGTGTCTCTACTTCTATTTCTGTAAGTTTTGCATCTTTCATTGCCTCATAGCATAAAAATAATGTTATTTCTGATATTAATTCTCTGAATTCTTTTGTTCCTGTTTTTTTGTTTCTTAGTATTGATAGTTTGTGTTCAATTAATGGATGATTTATTCTTATTGGCTCCATTTAAATTCCCCCTTCTTTGCAAAAATAATCAGCATCTTGCTTCGTTAGACTAGATATATGAATACAATTTGCAAAGCAAATTGCAAACTGATACTGTAAAATGCATAGCCTTAACAGTATCAGCTTCAACGTACATAAGTACGCCTCATTGATTTCAATTTTGTCTGCCTTGCAATATACTAATTCTTTTTACAAATTAAATTCTTACTACCCAAAGGGCAATAACTAATATACCAACTATTACTCTATATATTGCAAATCCTTTAAAGCTACCTTTCTTTAAGTATTCCATTAGGAATTTTATTACAAATACTCCTACTATAAAGCTTGTGAAAATCCCTATAAAGAATGGTATGCTTATGACAAAGTCTTTTAATTTATATAATGTTGCTCCAGCAACAATTGGTGTTGAAAGTAAGAATGAATATTTTGCAACTGATTCTCTTTCTATTCCTAGCATTCTTCCTGTTGTCATTGTAACTCCTGAACGTGATACTCCTGGAATAAAAGCTAATGCTTGTGATAATCCTATTAGAAATGTTTGTTTTAATGTCATTTCTTCATATTTCGTTTCTGATTTTGCTTTTTTATCTACTATGTATAAAAGAATACCCATTACTATTAACGCAATTCCTATTATTATTGGTGTTGTTAATGCGTCTTCTAAAAATTTGTCTAGTATAAATCCTATTGCTCCTCCTGGTATTGTTGCAAGTACTAAATACCAAAACATCTTTCCTTCAAATGTTTTTTCTTTTTTTACCACTCTATTAAATCCACCTACAATAAGTTTTATCCAATCTTTAAAGAAGAATAATATTATTGCAAGTAATGTTCCTGCATGTAAGGCTACATCAAAAGCTTCAAAAGCTTCTATAAAACTTGCTGAATTCGTCCATTCAAATACCCATGGTATTAAATATAAATGGGCTGAACTTGATATTGGTAATAATTCTGTAATTCCTTGTACTACTCCTAAAATAATTGCTTGTAAAATTGACATTTGTATTTCACTCTCTTTCTCTTATATTTTCGTTTTCTATCTCTTCATTTGTTCTTGATTTTATATTTGGTTTGATTTTGTGTACATTTAATTTTCCAACTACACTATATGTGTTGTCTAAATGTTCTCTAGCTTTAAGTTCTCTCTTTGAACGTTTCGTTTTTCTTGGCTTTATATCTTCTTCATCTATTATTGGCATTTCAAATCTACTTTTTACTGGTATAAATATTGGTTCTTGATTTGCAACTTTTATATAGTTATTATCTAACTCTATCGCTAAGTTTACGAACTTAACAGCATTTTCGTGATCCCCTCTTAACATATATATTTTACCAAGTTTATAATATGCATCTGGTTCTTGTTCTATATCCTCTATACATTTTGTAAAATATTTTTCGGCCTCATCTAGCTCCATTTCTATTAAGTTTATTTGTCCTAAGCTATAATAAGCATTATAAAGTAAAGTGTTGATGGTTGCTGCTTTTTCGTAACATATTTTTGCATTTGGGAAATCATTTAGCATTGTATAGACAATTCCCATGCTATAATATAAGTCATAATTGTTTGGTGAATATTTTAGTCCATTTGTGTATACATTTAGTGCTTCTTTATATCTTTCCTGTGAAGACAGTATATCTCCTAGAAGAATAGTAGCATCAATATAGTCTGGCTTTTTACTAAGTAGATTATTTAGCATTACAACAGCGTCATCTTTTTTATCTAATTCATTTAGTAAATATGATATTTTGTAATACGAATTATAATCTTTTTTGTCTAAGTCGACTGCAATTACGTATTCGTCAATTGCTTTCCTCATTCCGCCTTCTTTTTCATATATTTCTGCAAGCATTTTGTGTGCTAAAGGGCTTTCTGGACATTTATCAATTAATGCTAATAACATGTCTTTACATTTCTTCGTGTTCCCAGTCATTTTATAGAATTTAGCTAATCCGAGATATATTAGCTCTGAAACGCTCTTTCCTCTTCTTTCTATAAATATTATTATGATTGGGATAATTACTGAAATTAAATATATAATCGTTCTTACAATTATATTATATTTTAAGTCAAATATGATTTCTATAAAATTAATTAATATTCCTATTCCTTGCATTATAAGTATTGCTACATATACAATATCTATTTTTTTTATCATTTTAAAGAACATTACTAGAAATAAGTAAAATGCTAAAATACTAAATATGATTTTTTCTACCAGCATTGTTTTCTCATTCCTTTCTTATCTACTTTTGCTGTTTCTCCCACTATTCTATCTTATTTTTCTTCAAAAGTCTAGATAATTTTGCAAAGAAATACAGAAAAATTATTAATGTGTTACTATTTACTACTCTACCATCATCTTCATCAAATTTCATATCTAAAATCCAATGAAAACTTTCTATTTGCAAGTGTTTACGAGTATATGTTAAAAGTTTTTCTGCTGTACCCTTTCCAATCTGCTAAGTAATTTGTAAAATATGATTAAATTTCCCTGTTCCTTACCACACTAATCTGTAATTTTTCTTCTAAAAGATATTTTCCGGCGATGGAATATGACTCACGCCATACCCCATCTTTGTTTTAGACTGGCTTCGATAGGAAAGGACGAGCTTTGCTCGTCCCTTTGTTTCTAAAACTTTGACTGTGTCAAGTCTAAATTTTTTCTAATTTTTCAATACCTTTTATTTTAGCGTCATTGAGTATTGATCTGTATTTGTTCCTGAGCCAGTGCCTCCGATTGCAATGGAGTCTAGATCGACTTCAACTACAGGGCGCACCGCACGGGTAGGATTCCACGGGTAGCCGTCCGAACCAGACAAGTTATAGGCGTCCACATTACCGCCGCCCACACGGAATACGTAGAAGTACGCATTGGTACTGTTTAAGTTGACACAGCGTGAAGCGATCCAGTACGCAGTGTGCGACGTTGTTCCACTAGTTGAGCTTGCGCTCATATTTGTTAGTAGCGCATAATACATTGAATTTGTTGCATAACTTGATATACTGTAACTATAATGTGTCCATTTTCCTGTAAAGCTTGAATTTGTTGTTCCTATATACCAACTACTCTGACTACTCCTATCTAAGCTTCCTCCCCCTGTTTTTCCTGGTTCTTGTCCATAGATATTTGGCCATTGATAATTACTTGGTGTATATGAACTTCCATAACTTGAGTTTACTGCCTTCCTTTGTGATTCTTCAGTCATATTTGTTACTTTATCTATATCATCTTGATTTATACTTCTTACCTTTATTGTACTTCCATAACTACTATTTCCATATGCAGTGCTACATGCATCATTTAGTATTTTTACTGCATTGTTATATCCATTTGCACCTGACAATGTTATATTTCCTGCTAATGTTTCTGATATTAACAGAAGCTTGTTTCCTTCTACTCCCCATATTCTCCATTTCATATCGTCATTTTTTGCAAATGTTTGATCTGAGCCTGTTCCCGAATATGTTCCTTCTACTGTATAGTCCGTTCCTTGTGGTTTATAATCTACGTATTTTCCTATCATTGTGTCTTGACTTAATTCTTCTTTCGTTAATCCTATTGGCGTTTCTGGTGGTGTTGGTGGGTTTGGTGTTGGACTTGTTTCTCCTCCTCTTATCTTTTCTAATTCTTTTACCGCACTTTCTATTAGACTTTCTGTCCCTTCTAGTACTTTGTTTTCTTTTATTCCTTCTCCTGCATAATTCATTGTTCCATTTATTGCATAATTCACTATTCTTGAATTATATACTGCATTTATGGATATTGCTGCCAAGATTACTAGTATTATTATTGTTATGATTAATGCTACTAATGTTATTCCTTTTTCCCCTTTGTTCCAAGTCCTTTTTTGCTCTTTTTTGGTTTCCATTTGTTTGCCTCTTTTCTTTCCTTCTTTTGTTCTTACTTTTAGTATTATTTTTTCTTCTTTAATTATACTTATCAGTTTTATCACTGTCAATAACTTTTTATCAAAATCAGGGAAATTTCATGAAATAGAAAGTGCGAGTTGGTATGCAAGAATAAAGACTTACATAGAAACATGTGATAGGAATAATGTTAATGTATATAATGCGTTAGTTATGCTAAGTCTTGGTAAGCCATATACATTAGAAAATATACTAAGTGGAAAACTTAATTAAATAAACAGCATCAATTTAAGGAGATTTCGTTAAAATTCTCTCTTATTTTGATACTGCTTTTCTTTTTTGGCTTTGAATTGTAACATTAATGTTTGTAGATTAAAGTATAAATTTTATTTGTCTTTTTATTTAACTTTTTTATTAAGTTCATTATCTATAAATTCTAATGTTACCATTGTTCCTACCTCAACATTTTATGACTCTTTAGTATTTCCTAGTTCTTGTATCATCTTCCTTAAATCATTTTCTACATCTGTAAATATTACTTTTTTACCTTGTTTAAGTAATCCCATTATTTTATGAAAATTATCCTCTAACTCTTTTGCTACTTTATCAATTACTTTTGCTTCAACACCATTTATTATATGTATATGATCTACATATTTCTCAATAGTTGGAAACATATTTTGTAGAAGAAATACTGAATTTTGTCCCAAGAATTTTTTTATTAAAATACTATCACAGTTGCCATATTTTTTGATTTTTTTATCTCTTATTTCTTTATATTTTTCTACTCTGCTACTCATAGGAATAAACCATAAAATATCTGATTTATTTTCCTTTATACAAAAATATGTAGGTCTTGCTTTTCCATTTTCATGATTTCTCATAAGTGTTGGATCTTGTATCACATTAAAATATTCATCTTTTATATGATATATATATCCTTTTTTTACTTTCATTACTTTCTCCATTCATAAATAAAGCCTCCCTTATTATTTCAAAGGGAGGACATATTTTCATTTGGGATAATTTGTTAGTCGCACCACCCAAGAGCGACACATATTTATCGTTTGGGATAATTTATTAGTCGCACCACCCAAGAGCGACGTAATATTTTCTTGTTAAGTTAATTATAAAGTATTTTTTTACTGTTGTCAATAACTCAACCTTATTTTTATTATATGTAAAATTTCTTTTATTATTGATGACACTTAATATATTTTGCTTGATATTTTTTCTTTTTGATATTTCATCTAACTTTTCAAATAAAGTATCTACTTCCGCTTCTTTTATCGCTATAATATCATATGTAAAAAAATCTGTTGTCATACTTACATTTATAGGATGTCTTGCTTTCTTTACTCTTGCATTTCTATCTAAATACTTCATAACTACATCAAAAGCTACTATATTCCTACTATTGATTTCTTTTCCTTTATACTTTAATATTTTAGTATCTTTATCTCTTGTTATTGCATTCTGTGCAATTAAATAGTTAATATCATTTTCATTACACTTACACATTTTTATAATCTGTTCTTCTCTTAATGAACTAAAATCCCATAATAGTTTTATTATTTGCTTATGTTTTCACTCATTTGCATCACTTCCAATTATTTTGACTAATGAGCTATAAATTTTTCTTTTTTCTGGAACAATTTTATAAATCTTAACAATTACTTTTTCTCCTGGAAGTGGTGGCCTATCAAGCCAGGTTGGAAGTACACAAACTGTATCTACTCCTTGTGTAATTTTTGCGAATATTCCATTATCTGTATAGCCTGTTATTGTTGCTAAATACTCTCCTGTTTCTGTAAAGTCTTTTCTTATGTTCTCAAACGGATCTTCAATTAAATCCTTAATAGATATTTGCATTTCTTTTGTTTCTTCAGATATTCCTTTGATTATTACTTTTATCTGTTCGTTTATTTTATATAGTTTAGATACATCTTCAATATATCCATAGTTTAAGTCTTGTGCTTTTATTACAAAATCAATTCCTATACATTCAATTCGTATATACTTTCGCCATACTCCAATTATCTTTCCATAAATCTTATCTCCTACTTCTAGTTTCTTCATGTTTATTTCTTTTAATCGTTCCATTGCTTTTATTCTTGAGCCTATTGCTTTTGAACTTACTTTATCTGTTTCTACTACTATAAATTTTATCTCTGCTCCCATCATATTTCTAAGTAGCTTTTTGTCATTTTTTCCGTTTACTATCATTTCTGTAGCTGGTATTAAAACTTTTATCCCCTTAAAATCTACAATAGCACAAATAATATTGTCTTCACCCATTTTTTCTACTTCTCTTGCTACTATTTTTCCTGTTAAATTTTTTCCTTTTTCTTTAGAAGAATTAATATTTTGCCATATTATTTTTTCCTTTAATTCCTCTGTCATAAGTTTCACCTTCTTTTCTAAAAAATAAAGCTATAAGTACAAATACTTATAACTTTTAAAAATCTTTATAAGTATATTTTTTCTTTTCTTCTTGTTTTTTCTTTTGTATGTTTTCAATTCCTAAATTTTCTTTGAATCTCTCCCTTTGCTCTTCTACTGTCATATCTTCTAGCTTGTCTGCTTCACTATGTTTTGAATAATCATATTTATTGCAAACAAAAGGCTTGCTCCCTCTTACTATTACTATTTCTTTTTTATTATCTAACTTCAAAAGTTCATCTGGATTCATTAGATTTCTTTTATTTGTAGATATATTTTCCATTCCATAAGTAAAATTACCATCAAATCCTGCTGTCTTTTTTATTGCATTAGTTTCAACTGTTGCAACTCCTAAATATTCTGTTATATATTCAGCTGTTAAAATATCTCCGACATCCGCATACATATTTTTGTATCTGCATTCCCTAAAATCTCTTGCCACACATCATTATCATATCTATTCTTCAGCTGTTCAATGTTTTGAAATATCATAAATATATTTATTCCCCTACTTCTAGTTGTTGCTAACTTCTTTTCAAAATCTACTATTCTTCCTATATTTACAAATTCATCTAGTATTAATGATGTTTCTACTTTTAGTCTTCCATTGCTATTTTCATCTGCCTGCTTAATAAGTTTTATAAATAAAAATGAGAAGAACAATGTAGATAAAAAGTCAAACGCACTATTTGTATCACTTGTAACTACAAATATACAAGTCTTTTTGTTTCCTATATCTTCAAATTTTATCTCATCCTTATTTGTGATATTTCTTATTTTTTCGGTTTGAAATATTTGCAATCTCGTTGCAAGTCCTGTTACAATACTTTGTTTAACTATGTCAGTTGCCTGTGCATATATATTGTAACTGAGCCTAGTTGGTCCTGATGTATTTTCAAATATTCTATCTATCTTCTTGATATTTCCACTCGCTAGTGCATCATATATAAAGCCCATACTCTTGTTTTCTTCTGTTTCATAATTAATTACATATAACAGTAATATTTTTAGTAAATTTTGTTCTCCTCTGTTCCAAAACTCATCTCCACTTGCTTTTCTATTTAGCTGTGTTCCTTCAATAACTATTTGAGAAAAGATTTGTGCATCTGTTTCATCCTCTACAAATTTTATAAATCTTGTCCCATTTGAAAATGTTGGATTCACCAAGTTAAATACTTTTACATTATATCCTTTACCTTCAAGATATTTTGCAAGTTTCCTATATAGTTCTCCGTTTTGGATCAGTAAAGACTATGCTCATATTTCTATTAATGTTTTTTTGTAATGTCTCTTGAGCAAGTTCTATTCCGTTTGGTATTGCAAATCCTCGAGATTTTCCACTTCCGCTAGAGCCAAAAACTGCAATATTTTTATTCAAATATGTATCTGCTGATAATGTGATAATTTCTCCCTCTTCTGTTTCTCCAAGTATTATGCCATCTCTTTTATTTATACTTAAATACTCTTGTATTTCTTCTTTATTTGCCCAGTCGGCAGTGCCAAATGTTCTGGTCCTTTTTCTTTAGATTTATTCCTTCTACTTCAATTTTTACATTTTCCCTTGTAGTTACTATATTTTTTAGTAATAGCATAATTATTAAATTTATTGAAATCCAACTAATTAGTATAGTTCCATTTCTAAACACAATAGTAAACAAATTAAATATATTTATATCTATTGTATTTAGATTCGTACCAAAACACTTTTCCAATACTTTCATAAAACTATTGATAATTGGTATTAAGATAATGTATGATAGCAAAAAAAATAAAGCTATCTTGCTTTTTTTATCTTTCATCAGCTATGCCTCATAACCAATTATCTAATTCAATAATTTTTGTATCTTTTATCAATGTTTCATTTATCTTTTCTATATTTTCTGCTAGCGTTATAATATTTATCTTTCTGTTTTCATTTGACTTGTTATTAAAAAACACATTCAGCTCATGTAATTTTTCTATATTTAAAAATGGCATTACAATTATATATTCTTTATCTTCTGTCATATAATTTGCTTTTCCCCAATTTGATAATAATATTTCTTTATAATCATAAATTTTTCTTATTATTTCATATTCATCTATTCTCTTAAATTGTTTAAAAATCACAAAAAGATAACTTATTCGGACACTTTTAGATATCCGCCTCTGTAACATTTTGTATCCACTCTAACAAATTTTTGCTTTAAAAATATATACTTCTGTATATGTTTTTTTCTTTCTTCTGTCTTTCCCAATACTCCATAACACATATTTGCTATATTGTCATCTTGAATTACTTGAGATAATACAAGTCCATCTATAATTGGTTTTTTAAATTTGTTATCTATGTCAAAGTCCTTCTGATTTTCTACTTTTTTTATAAACACAAATACCAATTCATTACTAAATAAATCTTTATATTGTTTTGTAACATCTCTAACATTTAACATTATATTTTTATATGCGTAACCATTAATATTTTTATACTTTGGTAAGACTTCTGGTATACGTATTCTTAACACATTATTTTCCAATGTCGCCTTATAATTCTTATTAACATATTCAACCTGATTATATCTATTTGCTTCATATTTCTCGTTTAAGCTGATTTTATTAAATATGTTATATCTTATCCTTTCCACACTTCTTAAATAATTTTCAAAGTGTTTATTTTCGATTATTTCTCTATTGTTTATTATAAACTCTGTTTCGTCTCTTAAATCTTCTAGCTCTGTTAAAATTTCTTTTTGCATATTTTTGTTCCTCCTTTGTTTCAAAAAAATAGAAGATACAAAAGCATTTAGTCTTTGTATCTTCTAATGTAGTCCTTTAGGCTAATTGTAAGCTTTCCTTTTATTTTTCATAGTGCTTCATAAAAGCTTTTTAGTTCTTTTGTATAATTATCATTAACCCCCATTAATTGCAATGTCTCTACTGCCCATTTCATTTTTTCTAAGTATGACTTTACATCATCTTCAAATATTTCTTCAATACACTTCGCATTTTTTATTTGTTTTAATAATACAATATATCCATTTACAAAGCCATACATTACTATATTTAGAGATTTTCTGATATCATCAACAATTGCAATTGATGCTACTTGATACATAACATTAACAGGATGTATTTCATACTTCCAATTATTATCAAAATTATTAATTATATCTTGAACCACAGCGTTTTCTGGCAACTTTAAATTGTTCTTTATGTAATTATTAAGATATGATAAATAAGTATGATAAACATTTCCCATTTGTTTTCTTGACATCTGTGGTTTATTTATTGTTAATTGAAACGCTTTTTCATAATTATCTAATATTATTTTACTATACAAAGTTTTGCCTTTTACTTTCTCTAATCTTTCATAAACACATCCTAGATTCCTATAGTATACTTCTCTATCATTTTCTTTAGCATATTTAATTGCTAGTTCACAATAAAATTTTGCCTTCTCTCCTATAATATCTATTTGTGCATATTTAGGACATTTTTGCAGTATTTTACTATATGCTTCTCCTAACGTATTAGAATAATAAGAAAATATCTCATATTCTTCTGGAAATATTGTTTCATTTTTATTTTCTGTCATCTCTTTAAAATCTTTGATAAAATATTCCGATATTTCAATATATATTTTTATTGCTGACATATATGCTTTATAAATTTCCCTTTCACTATCTAATACATAACCTCTATAAAATAGTCCTTCAGCTTTTCTAAATTTCAAATAATTCTCTATATCTTTCAAATCAAGTATTTCTTTATATTGTTTGATATAAATTAACGTTTTGTCTATTTGTTTGTCTAATTCTTCTGTTTCATTTCTTACGTTCTTCGCATTTGCATTTGCACTTGTATGCATATAATATATCTGTGAAAAAATTTGTTCAATCGATAACAATTGATAAATAACATCTGGAAAACACTTTATATGTAGAAATTTATCATAAAAATATTTCGTTATTAAATCACTATCTGTTTTTAATAATTCTTTTAGGAATTCATTTTTACTTATATTCTCAACATTATTATATATTGTATTTAGTTCGTCATTCTTTTTTTGCACTTCATCTATTATTGTTTTCATCCTTTCTTCAACTTCTTCAACTTCTTTTCTAGTTACTAAATTCACTATATTAAGACCTGTCCAAACCGCAATTGCTAATCCAATTATTTCTAGTCCTGTTGATAATAAACTGTTTTCTGCAACATCCTCAAACGACGCTTCATTTATTACTAATTTTTCCCCTTGCACTTTGTCTATTTTTTTTATCTCTGCATTATAGGTCAAAATAGGTATCTTATTTAACAAAACTATAGCAATAAAAATTATAAGTACCATTCCTATAGTTATATAATACTTGCTATTTTTTCCAATTTGCATTTTACTTATTCTCATACTTTTACTCCTTTATTCAACGTAACATTTTATTTAACAATATAACTTACTATCTTTCGTTTGGATTATAAATTATAGAATTTATAAATTCACACTGTAATTTTATCAATAAAATAGCATTTTCCTGTTTCTAAAAAGTGTTCCATCTCAATAAAAGATTTTCCAATTTGATTTAATGTTAATTTTAGTCTGTAGAAGTCAACTTCTCCTGCTCCATTTCTGTATGGATAAATTTTAGGTGGAATATCACTATACTCTAAAAGCTCATTTCCTTCTTTCCCAAACCTAATTGCTAAATCTCTGTCAGTACGTTCACTCCTATAATAATCATATTCATCCATATTCTCTTCATAAAATTCTTCATCAATTTTCACTTCTGCCCAAGGAAAAAGTTCTTGAATTACCTTCTCATATCCTCTAGTTCCAAATCCAAGCATTTCCCTTTCAAATAACATTTTTTCTCTTCCCTCTTCTTCTACTTTGAGTATAAATTTTCCTCTCCCTGAAGATTTATTTATCCATTCTTCAACTTCTAAAACACTTTCTCCCTGTCTTGCTGTTTCTAGCATCCATTCTTTAGCTACTACTAATGAGTTCCAACGTCTTTCATACTCATTCTGATTATCGGCTAATTCTTACAGTTGCTTCATTGAATCTTCTAGGTTTTGATTATATGGAATATTAATTTTCCATCCTTTTTCAGTTCTTTTAGCTTTTTGCTTATTAAAACTCTCCCATATGCACTTGTCTTTTGATGGAGAATAAAGAACAATAATAACTGGAAGTGAATGGTTTAACCAATAATCATAGTGCTTGTTTTCCCCTCGAAATACAACTTTATCTTCCTCTATTTTTTTGAAATATGAATCTCCTGATTTTATTTGAACAGCAATTAATTTTCCTGAAGGATACCCCTTATCCTTTTTCTCTATTATAGCATCTATTCCATAATCACACACTGTTTGTTCTCGAAATATAAATCCTATTTTTTCACATATTTGTCCACATTTATAGACACCAAGTCTGCTAGTGGTTTCTCTATCCTCCATCATTCTTCCCTCCTAATCATATAAATTATATTTCTTTTATAATTATATTATGTTATCTAATAAATTACTATGTTTTTAAGAAAAAAAGATGAAAAATTTATAATTTTTCATCTTCTCTTCAGTATTGTAATTTAATTTTAAATTATATTTTATCTCCAACAATTGAATTCTTTCAGTATTTCCAATGCTAATATTATTTCTCATACTTAATCCTCTTTTGAAATTTTATAATTTACTATTTGGTTTCAAAGTTTATACAACCAAATTCTTTATTCATTTTTAGTTGAACTACTTCATCTGCTGAATATATTATATCATATTTATTAAATCTTGTATTTTCTTTATCATCATAATTAGTCTAT
>CANPOS010000020.1 GCA_947575745.1 uncultured Clostridium sp. | reverse complement strand
ATGTAACTCAAACATTTATGGGCAGATTAGATGGCAATGGACATAAAATAATTGGCAACACAATACCTATATTTAATAAAATTAGATATGGTTATGTTGGAAACTTAAGTTTAGAAAATACAAGTATTCCGAAAGACAATACTACTTCAGGAGCTTTAGCTAATAGAATAGAATCTAGTACAGCAGAAAAAATTAATGTAACAGATTTAAATATTAATGCTAATGGAAGAAATGAAATAAGTTTAATAGGTGGAGCAATTAGTAATGTAATATATAGAGATTGCCATGTAGAACAAAAAACATACCAAATAGGAAGTGTAGAAGACTTTAGCAAATTGCAAGAAGATACAAGTGGAATATTTAATATTACAGAAGACATTGACTTTACAGGTTATACGACACAAAATAATGCAGTTGTAACCTCTATATTTACAGGAAAAATAGAAGGAAATGGACACACTATTTCAAACTTAAATAATTTAAGTTTATTTGCAAACTTTAGAGGAACTGTACAAAATCTAAATATTAGAGACTTTACAAATACAAGTGCAGGAAGAGGAAATGGGGACTTTGTTACAGCATTTGCACAAGAAACATTTACATCAACATTTAAAAATATGAAATTTGAAAATATTACACTATCAGGAAGAAATAATGTAGCAGTAGTTACTGGTATGGATGGTAGAAATAACGCAAATTCAGTATTTGAAAATATTTCTGTAAAAAATGCAAATGTAACAGGAACAGGAGTATATGTATCTACATTTGCAGGTAGAAAATATAATGGAAAAATGAAAAACATATATGTACAAGGTACTTTAAATGTAACAGGATCAGAAAATGGTGGATTAGTAGGAGCAATGCAACAAGGAGGAACAATTGAGAATATAATAGCAGATGTCGATATAACAAAAACAAGTAATAGTTATTCAAATGTAGCAAACAGTGTATTTAATGCTCCATTAGTAGGAAATATATATAATACACCAGCAATTAAAAATAGTGTTGCATTTGGAAATATGACAGGATATAATGATGCAAATGGAAATAAAATACAACCGTACAAATGTGTAGGGGCATCAGAAAGTCAGATAAATGCTTGCTTGACAAAATGCTATGAAATAACAGAATGTGTTGGAGCAAGCCGTGTAAGTGAAAACACCTTAGGACACTTAGATACTATTTCAAGAGATAGCTTAAATATAGAATTCTATGAAAATTTAGGATTTGATGAAACAGTATGGAACTTCGATACAATTCAGACAAAAGGATATCCAGAATTAAAATAAACAAATTTACTTAATAGATGTTGACGAAAAGTAATTAAAATGCTAAAATTATATTAGTATGTAAAGATAAAGGAGAGAGGGATTTTTATGAAATTAAAAAAGAATTTATTAATTGGAATAATTGTAGCTATAATTTGTGTTTTACAATTTACTAACATTGTGTATGCAGCTGGAGAAGATACTGTAGCTAAAACATTCGAAGTAAATATAGCTTCAACAAATTCAGGTGTAAATCTACAAAATTTAAAACCTGGAACAGAATTTGAATTAAAATTTAGTATGACTAACTTACAAAATGTAGAAAAAGGAATAGTAGCTATGTTAGCACAATTAGAATACAATAAAGATGTTTTGGACAGAATAGAGATAATAGGATTAGGACAATGGACTTTAGATGAAGACGATTTTAATGAAAATAACTTAAAATTTATAATAGAGAATGGAAGCTTAATAAACACACCAGGAGATATCCTAAAAATTAAATTTAGAGTAAAAAGTACTATAACAGAAGAACAAACAACAATTGTAAAACTAAAAGGAATACAAGCTAGTGGAGGAGATGGATTAGTTAGAGCACAAGATGCACAAATAGAATTAGGTATAACAATGCCAGAACCAGATCCAGCACAAATTACTTCTACAAAATATGTAGTAAATAATACTGATAAGGATATTTCAAGAATAGCACCAAATACAACAGTAGCACAATTTAAAGCAAATGTCACAGCAAATAGGAATTTAACATTTTTAGATAAAGAGGGAAATACACTAACAGATGCAAGTGTTCTTGGAACAGGTATGACTGTAAAAGTAGGAAATGATTTAACATATACTCTAGTAGTTACAGGAGATGTTAATGGAGATGCAGAAGTAACAATAGACGATCTTGCAGGAATAAAATTACATATAATAGATATTAAAAAATTAACAGGAATACAATTAAAAGCAGGAAATATTGATAATGATGCAAATAGTGAAATCTCAATTAATGATGTAGCACAATTAAAATTAAAACTAATAGGTTTATTTGAAATAATCTAGAAGGATAATGTAAAAGGAGAAACTATGGAAAAAGTAATAAAATTAAGTTTAATACTAATGCTAATAATGATTTGCGTAACAAGCACTGTGTATGCAACATCTAGTACAACTAAAACACCTTCTTGTAGCATAACTCTTGAAACAGCAAAATCAGAATTTAGTAAAAACGAAGAGTTTAATGTAGATGTTAAAATTTCTAAAATAGAATCAGAAAGAGGATTTATAGCTTTAGAAGCAACTTTAGATTATGATAAAGACAGTTTAACTTTGGTAGACATGGAAGGACAAAATAAATGGACTACTCCTGTTAAAGATTTATCATATAATGAGGCAACAGGAAAATTAGTAATTGACAAAAGTGGATTAGCAAAGAGTGATGAAGTAATTCTAAAATTAAAATTTAAAGTAAAAGAAAATAGTAAAGAAAATGCTATGATAGCATTAAAAGATATTAGCGTTTCAGATGCAACGGTTCCAGCAAAAATTAGTGTTGCTTCTAAAAATATTACAATAAAGGAAGGACAAAACACAACAACACCAGATCCAACTCCTACTCCAACCCCAGAACCAACACCTACACCAGAGCCAAACCCTACACCAACACCTAACCCAGATAATTCACAAACACAGACACCAACTATAAATAATGGGGGAAACAGTAGCAATAAACCAGCTGTTAAAATACCACAAGCAGGAGAAAACAACACAGTATTAATAATACTTGCAACAGGAGTAGCTGTAGCATTAATAATGGGAACAGTATTCTTTGTTAAAATGAGAAAATAAATAAAAAAAGATTATGAAGAAGCTAGAAATTAGGAAACTAATTTCTAGCTTTTTTGCTACATGTGATTAGTAAGTAACAAGCAAAATATAAAAAAACGTTACACTCGCTTGTCAATGCAGGTTTTAAGAAATTGTAACGATAGAAAATACGCCTCTTTCACTTTGTAAGATTTACTACGTAAATCTACGTGAACATCCCTCATTTTCTATCTAACAATTTCTATAAAATCTTCCAATCCAACGCTCTTTACACTTATTTTTTATATTTTGCTTGTTACTTAAAATTCTAAATAAGAATAACAGTTGTATACATTTCTTTTTTCTAAACTTAAAAACAAATTGACAGATAAGGAAAATAGAATTAGAATATAAATGTAGAAAAAAGACGAAAGAAGGAAAAAGATAAGATAAAATGGAAATTAATCATATAATTTATCTGTCAGAAGTGATTACATTAATACTTACATGGATTATAGGAATAATTATTATAAAGATAAAACAAAAAACAGGTATAATAAAGCTGTTACGGAATAAGTTCAGGAATTTTTATAATTATATTTTTAGCAAGTCTTATAATAGAAAAGCCTCAAATGGATATTACCCAAATAGAAACCATAGAAGCAAATACTGGAAAAGAGGTAAAAAAGCCTAAAACAATCTATCATTTTATGGATATAACTAACAAGGTAAAGGTAAAAGGAGAAATTGATTATAATAAAATAGGAGAATATAATCTTCAATTTGAAGTAGATACATGGCTTGGAAAATATGCAAAAAATGCAAAAGTAAAGGTAGTAGATACAAAAGCTCCAGAAATTACACTAACAGGGGGAGAAAAAATTAATCAATCATATTCAAAAGAATTTGAGGAACTGGGGTATAAAGCTATTGATGAGCATGATGGAGATTTAACAGATAAAGTTACAGTAATAAAAGAGGAGATAAATGAAGACAAGTATAATATAAAATATAGTGTCCAAGATATGTCAGGAAATAAGACAGAAAAAATAAGAGAAGTAACAATTGTAGATGATATTGCACCAGTTATAACTTTAAATGGTTCAGCAACTGTTAATATAAATTTGAATGGAAAATACGAAGAAAAGGGTGCAAAAGCAAAAGATGAAAAAGATGGAGATTTGACTAGTAAAATAAAAACAGAAGGAAAAATTGATACAACAAAAGAGGGAACATATACAGTAACATATAAAGTATCAGACAGTAAAGGGAATGAAGCTACAAAAAAGAGAAAAGTAGTAGTGAAGAAAGCTCTTGTTTATAACCCATCTTCTGCCCAAAACGGAAGCAAAGGACCTAAAGGTACAATATATTTGACATTTGATGATGGACCATCTACTAGTATAACACCAAAGATATTAGATATTCTTAAAAAGAAAAATATAAAAGCAACTTTCTTTATAATAAACTACAATACAGCTGGAGAAAAATTAGTGAAAAGAGAAGTAGCGGAGGGACATTCAGTAGGAATTCATGGATATTCACATAGATACAAAGATATATATAAATCAGTAGATATATATATGGCAAATATAACAAAGTTACAAAATAAGATAAAGGCTTCGACTGGAGTTAATACAACTATAACAAGATTTCCTGGTGGAAGTTCAAATACAGTAAGTAGATATAACCCAGGAATAATGACTATACTAACAAAAGAAGTAGTAAAAAGAGGATATAAATATTATGACTGGAATGTATCGTCAGGAGATGCAGGAGAAGCGAAAACAGCAGAGCAGGTATATAATAATGTAACATCAAGACTTAGTAAGTCTAAGCAAAATGTGGTGTTATTACATGATTATGCAGGAAATACAAAAACATTAAATGCACTAGAAGGAATAATAGATTTTGGGTTACAAAATGGTTATACATTTAGTAAAATTACTCCAAGTACACCAATGGTAACACATACACCAAATAATTAAAAGTTAGATTAAGAATAGTATATATATAAATTTACACTTGTTTTTTGTTGGTCGTCTCGTTGAAGCTGTAATAGCTAAAGCTATAACAACTTCAAACTCGCTCCCATACTACGCAAAACTGCGTGAAATTTAATATATACTATTCTTTAGAAAAAACAATTCAAAAAAAGAATTGTTTTTTTGTATATTTTTTCCATAAAGAACTGTACAAAAAACAAAATTAATTATATAATGATAATCGTAAAATTATAAATAAAATACATACTAATTACATAAATATAAATTAGGAGGGTATCTTAATGGAGTTAAAGAAGATTTTGCAAGGTATAGAAGGAATTAAAGCAAAAGGAGATTTAGAAATAGACATAAAAGACATAACAAATGATTCAAGAAAAGCAACTAAAAATTCTATGTTTATTGCAGTTAAAGGATTTGAAACAGATGGACACTCATATATAAAAGACGTAGTAGAAAAAGGCGCAAAAGTCATAATGATAGAAGACAAAGAAAGTATAAAGGATTTATTGGACAAAGAAAATTTAACAATAATAATGGTTCCAGACACAAGAAAAGCACTAGCAATATGCAGTTGTAATTTTTATGGCAATCCTTCAAGCAAATTTGTTTTAGTTGGAGTAACAGGAACAAAGGGAAAAACAACAACAACATATATGATAAAGCACATGTTAGAAAAACAAGGAAAAAAAGTAGGACTTATTGGAACTATTGCAACATATATTAATGGCAAAAAAATAGAAGACTCTGCAAGAACTACTCCAGAAAGTATAGAACTCCAAAAAAGATTTGCCGAAATGGTGAAAGAAAAAGTAGAAGTAGTAGTAATGGAGGTTTCTTCACAAAGTTTAAAATATGATAGAGTATATGGATGTAATTTTGACATAGGAGTATTTACTAACTTTTCAGAAGATCATATAAGCCCAAAAGAGCATCCAGATATGGAAGACTATTTCCAGTCAAAAGTAAAATTATTCGATATGTGTAAATTGGCATATATTAATACAGATGACTTACAAGGAAACAAAATCGTAAGAATGAATAAATGTGAAACTAAAACTTATGGAATAGATAATGCAGCAGATTTACTTGCAAAAGATATTACAATAACAAATTCATATGCAGATTTTAGAGTAAAATTAGGACAGAGAAATGAAAGAGTAAAGGTAGGAATACCAGGTAGGTTTAGTGTATATAATTCATTAGCTGCAATAAGCATAGCACAGAAATTAGGTGTTGCACCAGAAGTTATAAAAGAGGCACTAGAAGAAGTAAGGGTGCCAGGAAGATCAGAGCTTGTAAATAATAGTAAAGACTTAAATATCATGATAGACTATGCACATTCACCAGAAAGTTTAGAAAATATTTTATCAGCAGTAAAAGAGTACACAACAGGTAGAGTTATAAGTGTATTTGGTTGTGGTGGAGATAGAGATGCTAAAAAAAGGTCTATAATGGGAGAAATTTCAGGAAGAATTGCAGATTATACAATAATAACATCAGATAACCCTAGAACAGAAGAGCCTGAAAAAATTGTAGAACAAATAGAAGAAGGCATAAAGAAAACTAATGGAAAATATGAATGTATAGTAGATAGAAGAGAAGCAATAAAAAAAGCAATAACAATGGCAAATAAGAGAGATATTATTGTTCTTGCAGGTAAGGGACATGAACCATATCAAGAAATAAATAACAAGACATATCCTTTTGATGAAAGAATAATCGTAAGAGAAATAATTGAGGAGATGGAGAATTAAAAAATGGAGTCGCAGATAAAAGTTTTACTAACAAGTTTTATAATTTCTATAGTAGTATCATTAATTATCTTACCAATACTTAAAAAATTAAAAGTAGGACAAATCGAAAGAGAATATGGACCAAGATCACACCTAATAAAACAAGGTACACCTACAATGGGAGGAATTATACTTGTAATAACTGTAATAATAATGACAGCTATTTTATATAGCTCAAATAGAGAGTTGCTACCACTTACAGTCATAATAATAGGTTTTGGATTAGTAGGTTTTGTAGATGACTTTAAAAAGTTGGTATTAAGAGATACAGAAGGATTGAAACCAGCATACAAAATAATACGGACTTTTAGCAATTTCAGTAATATTTGCATTATATTTAATAAAAGTTGGAGTAGGAACATATACATTAATACCAGGAATAAAATTAATGATTAAACTACCTATACTAGTATATATACCTTTTATAATATTTGTAATGCTTGCTGGTACAAATGCAGTTAATCTAACAGATGGAATAGATGGATTAGCAAGTAGTGTATCAATGATAATGATTGCCACATTATCGATTATAGCAATGCGTCAGGGAGTATATGAGATAGTGGCTTTAGGTTTAATACTATGCGGGGCTTGTTTAGGATTTTTACTCTTTAATTTACATCCAGCAAAAATATTTATGGGAGATACAGGCTCACTTTTTCTTGGAGGAGCAATTGTAGCAATGGCACTTTACCTTAAAATGCCATTAATACTTTTAATAGTCGCAATAATACCTGTATTTGAAACAATATCAGTAATATTACAAGTAGTTTATTTTAAAAGAACAGGGAACAGGATATTTAAAATGACTCCCTTGCATCACCATTTTGAATTATCTGGATGGAAGGAAGGAAAAATCGTTTCAATATTTAGTGTAGTGACACTCATATTTTGTGTCATTGCTATCCTTTTAGTATAATCTTAAAATTTAAAAGGAGGAAAAATTGACTAAAAACAGTAGAATAACCAAAGAAAAGCCAGTAGATTTTATATTAATTGTAACAGTATTAATAATGTTGTCACTTGGAATAGTCATGGTGCTTTCAGCGAGTTCACCATCAGCTCTTGCAGCAAATGGAAAAAGCTATACCTTTGTAAAAACACAAGCAACTAGTGCTGTTTTAGGATTAATATTAATGTTTATAATTTCAAAAATAGATTACAAAAAATATAAATATTTAGACAAAGTAGCATATGTTTTTTCAATAATACTACTTGCAGCAGTTTTAGTTCCAGCCTTTGCAAGAGACGCAAAAGGAGCTGTAAGGTGGCTAGACTTAAAATTTATATCTTTCCAACCATCAGAGGTTGCAAAAATAGGCTTAGTAATATTTTATGCTTCTTATTTAACTAAAAACAGAGAAAAAATAGGAACATTGTTAGATGGATTTATTAAACCAATATTATATTTAATACCAATACTTGCAATTTTAATTGGAGTACAATCACATCTTAGTGCATCAATTTTAATAGTTTTAGTAATATCAGTTATGATGATAATGGCTGGAAGTAGAATGAGATATTTTATAACATTTGGAAGTATAGGAGTAGCACGGAGGAGCAGGAGCGTTATACATAATGGCAAAATATTTTGAAGAAGGAACATATAGATTAGGAAGATTAACAGCTTTCTTAAATCCTTGGGCAGATCCAACAGGTGATGGGTGGCAAGTAATACAAAGTCTTTATGCAATTGGTTCAGGAGGATTATTTGGAGTAGGACTTGGGAATAGTACACAAAAATATTTATATTTGCCAGAACCACAAAATGACTTTATATTTGCAGTAATAGCAGAAGAACTAGGATTTGTAGGTTGTTTTATAGTAATTATTCTATTTGCAATTTTTGTATGGAGAGGAACTTTAATTGCGATGAAAGCTCCAGACATGTTTGGAAGTTTACTTGCAATAGGAATAACTGCAATAATAGGACTTCAAGCATTAATAAATATTGCGGTTGTTACATCATCAATGCCAAATACAGGAATGCAATTACCATTTTTTAGTTATGGAGGAACTTCCTTACTTATAATGCTCTGTGCAGTAGGCATATTGCTTAATATATCAAGGCAGTCCAAGAAAATTTAAAAAATAATCAACAGGAAAGGAAGTTAAAGAATGAGAGTAGTAATTGCAGCAGCTGGTACAGGGGGACATATAAATCCTCGGAATAGCTATCGCAAATAAAGTAAAAGCAGAAGATGGAAAATCAGAAATTTTATTTATAGGAACAGAAAGGGGATTAGAACAAGATTTAGTACCAAGAGCTGGATTTCAATTAAAAACAATTGATGCATATGGATTAAGCAAAAAAATAAGTATAGATAATTTAAAGAAAATGATAAAAACAATAAAAGGATTATCACAAGCAAAAAAAATTTTAAAAGAATTTAAACCAGATGTAGTAATTGGAACAGGAGGATACATTTGTGGAGCAGTAATTATGGCAGCAAGTAAATTAAAAATACCAACAATGTTACATGAAAGTAATGCTTTTCCTGGTAAGGCAGTAAAAATGCTTGCAAAAAAAACAAATGTAATAATGGTAAGTTTTGAAACAGCAATAGGAAGAATACCAAATGCAAAGAAAATAGTTTTAACAGGAACACCAACTAGAGAGATAAAACAAAATATCACTGCGAGTGATAAAATAAAAGAAATAGAAAAATATTCATTAAATCCAGCAAAGCCAACAGTACTTGTATTTGGAGGAAGTCAAGGAGCAAAAAAAATAAATGAAACAATAATAGATTTGTCTGTAAAAAAACTAAATAAAAAATATCAAATACTTTTAGTTGCCGGACAAAAACAATATGAAGAAGTAAAAAAAGAATTAAAAGAAAAGGGATTGGATATAAATAAATTAGATGGAATAAGAGTTGTTCCATATATATATGAAATGGTAGAAACCATGAATATGGCTGATATAATGGTTTGTAGAAGCGGTGCAACAACAATAACAGAAATTGCAAAACTAGGAAAACCAGCGATTTTTATTCCACTACCAAATGTTTCACATAACCATCAACAATATAATGCGGAAGTTTTAGAAGAAGTAAATGCAGCTAAAATTATAAATAATGACAATCTAAAAGCAGAAGATTTAAACAAAACAATAGAGGAAATACTAGACAAAGATATATTAAAAGAAATGGGAGAAAATGCAAAAAAGATTGCAATAAATGATACACAAGAGCGTATTTTAAAAGAAATTAAATTATTAGTTAGTTAAGTCTGCAATATTTCCATATATATAATTTTTCTTGCGTCCCCACTCAACGAAATGTATTTAGCTAAAGCTAAAACATTTCATAGAGCGGTCCCCAAACGTCTATCTAAAAATTATATATATGAAAATTGCAGAAAATATAAAATTTGATAAAAATTAAGGAAATAAAGTAATGAATAAAGAAAAAGCAAAAAACGTATTAACAATTGAAATAGACAATGAAAAATTAAAAAAGATAGTATTATATTTACTAGCTTTTTTAATTCCCACAATTGTACTAGTAGTAATATTTATGTGCCTGAAAGTATATCCATTTGGAAATAGTATGTATCTTCCAGTTGATTCTTATGGGCAATATATAAACTATTTACAATATTTTAGAGACTTATTTTTTGGAGAAAGTAGCGTTATTTATTCATTAGGAAAATCAATTGGAGGGGAAATGTATGGACTGTTTGCATATTACCTAATAAGTCCATATAACTTCATAACTCTATTATTTAATAAAGGCAACATGCCTCTTGCCTTTGATATAATCTTGATTTTAAAAACGGCAACTTGTAGTGTCACATTTTTATATTATTTAAATAGAACGAAAAAGGCAAACTTCACAAATCTAATATTCTCACTTATGTATGCTTTTTCTTCTTATACAGTAACTTATGGATTTAATATAATGTGGTTAGATGCACTAATATTATTGCCACTTGTAATAACAGGGATAGAAAATATAGTAGAAAACAAAAAAGCAGTCTTATATATAATCTCACTTGCATTAACACTTATTACTAACTATTATACAGGATTTATGGTGTGTATATTTTCAGTAATATACTTTGTATACACTATTTTAAAGGGAGAATTAAAAAACAAAAAAGAAATATTAAAAAAGATAGGAATTTTTGCTCTAAGTTCAATATGTGCTGGGCTAATATCAGGAATAGTTATAATTCCTGCATTTTTAGGCTTACAAGGTGGACGAGCTGACTTTTCATTTTCAAGCTTAAACTTAGATAAAAATTTTGAGATACAAAATGTAATAAGTAAATTTTATACAAATGCATTTGATTTAGAAGAAATCAAAAATTTTGCAATGCCACCACTATTTTGCGGAGTACTTGCAAATGTACTTGTGATAAGCTATTTCCTAAATAAAAAGATAAAACTAAAGGAAAAGATATTAACACTAATAGTACTAATTATATTTGCTTTGAGTTTTTATATTAAAGGGATAAATCTTTTATGGAGTATGGGAAATATACCTGCTTGGTATATTTATAGATATGCTTTCTGTTTTACATTTTTCTATATAATCATAGCTAAGAAGCGGATTTGATAATATAAAAGAAGGATTAAATATTTGGAAGATTGCGCTAATAGCGCTGATATATCTTATAATATCAGCATTAGTGCAAAATATAAATATAGACTTGATAAATGTAGAAAATATTAAAATTGACATAGCACTAGCAATATTGTTTTGCACACTATTAGTGATGATGAAATTTGATATTAAAGAAAGTAGCAAAAAAACAATAAAATTTTTACAAAAAAATTATTTTAAAATTATAACTTTTATAATATTTTGCTTAAGTACTACTAATTTAATATGTAATGCAGAAAACAATATGGAGACAATAAGGGTAGATGCAAGCCCAGTAGAACAAGATATTTATGCGATAATTACAAATACTTATGAAAGATTAATTAAAAATTTGAAGCGATATGACAGTGGGCTATATAGAGTAGTAACAAAATTTCAAAATGGTGCAAATGACTCTCTTACTTATGGATATAATGGGGTTTCATATTCAGGTTCAACATATTCAAAAAAACTCCATACATTTTTAGAAAAAATTGGAATGAGAAAATCACATGTACAAGTATTATGCGATTTAGAAAATACAAAAGCAGTTGATATGTTACTTGGTATAAAATATTTAATAGTGGCACCAAATCAAAAATTATTAAAAGACTATCCAATAGCCTATGAAGAAATATATATTGAAAACAATGTAAAAATTTATGAAAATCCATATAATTTGTCTGTTGGATATGTTGTAGATAAAAATGTATTTAATACAAACATGAATAATGAAAATACTTTTGAACTACAAAATGAGATGTTAAAAAATATGACAAACATACAAGAGGATGTATATAAAAAACATGAAGGAGAGATTAACGAAAAGATAGAAGAAATAAAAAAAGAAGGGAAAAGATATATAGTAGATGGAGAAAATCCAAAAATAACGTATGAAATTGAAGCAGAAAGCAATGATAATATGTATCTATATTTATTAGCAAAAGGTGATAATGGAGTAAATGTATTTATAGATGGAGAAGAAAGCTTAAAACATTCAGCATTTGCAAATAATGAAATGATTAATGTAGGAAAAAAAGAAAAAGGGCAAAAAGTTATAATAGAAATAGTAATAGATGGGGATATAGAAATTAACAATTTGTATGCATATTATGAAAATGATTATGTATTAAAAAAACATTATGATAAATTAAAGGAGAATCAAGTTCAACTAGAGCAAATTGATAATAGAAGATACAAAAGTAAAATTGTTACTCACAGTGACAACCAAGATGTAATGTTTACAATTCCCTATGAGAAAGGTTGGAATGTAAAAGTTGATGGAGAAAAAGTAGAATATAAAGAAGTATTAGAAGCATTGATTTCGGTAAATTTAAGTGAAGGAGAACATGAAATAACTTTAGAATATATGCCACAAGGAATATTTATAGGAATGATTAGTACAATAAGTGGTATAATAATTTTGATTTTTTTAAAAAAGAGGCTTAGTGTATAAATTTTAAAAATCATTGACTTATATAAATAATTAATGTAAAATAGCAAGAAGAAATGGAGGTAATCTAGTGGCAGATAAATTGATAATAGTGGAATCACCAGCAAAGGCAAACACAATAAAAAAGTTCCTAGGAGGTAGTACAAAAGTTGTTGCATCAATGGGACATATAAGAGATTTACCAAAATCAAAACTTGGAGTAAATATAGAAAACGACTTTGAACCTGAATATATAAATATTAGAGGAAAGGGAGATTTAATAAAAACATTAAAAAAAGAAGCAGCAAAAGCAAAAAAAGTGTATCTCGCAACTGACCCTGATCGTGAAGGAGAAGCGATTGCATGGCATTTAGCACATATTCTTGAGGTAGATGAAGGAAAAGAGAATAGAGTTACATTTAATGAAATAACAAAAGGTGCAGTACAAGAGGCAATGAAGAGCCCAAGAAAATTAGATAAAAATTTAATTGATGCACAACAAGCAAGAAGAGTTCTAGATAGAATAGTTGGTTACCAGATAAGTCCATTATTATGGAAAAAAGTAAGAAAAGGACTTTCAGCAGGAAGAGTGCAATCTGTTGCTGTTAGATTAATAGTTGAAAGAGAAGAAGAAATAGAAAAATTTATTCCAGAAGAGTATTGGAATATATATGCAAAACTTTTGGATTTAAAAACAAAAAAAGAATTTGAAGCAAAATTTGGTGGCAAAAATGGGAAAAAATTAGAACTAAAAAATGAAGAACAAGTAAAAGAAATTTTGAATGTAATAGAAAAAGAAAAATTTATAGTAAAAAATATAAAAAAAAGTGAAAAGAAAAGAAGTCCAGCACCACCATTTACAACAAGTACAATGCAGCAAGAAGCTTCAAGAAAGTTAGGCTTTACATTAAAAAAGACAATGTCTGTTGCACAAGGACTTTATGAAGGTGTAAAGATAGAAGAAAGAGGACATACTCGGACTTATAACATATATGAGAACAGATTCAACAAGAATATCAGAAGTTGCAAGAAATGCTGCCAAAAAACACATAGAAGAGGCTTATGGAAAAGAATACTATGAAAATAGATATTATAAAACAAAACAAGATTCACAAGATGCACACGAAGCAATAAGACCAAGTTATGTTGAGCTTACACCTGATAGCATAAAATCAAGTCTTACAAATGATCAGTATAAATTGTATAAATTAATATACAATAGATTTATATCAAGTCAAATGGCAAATGCAATATATGATACAATATCTATGGATATTGATGCAGGAGAATATAATTTTAAGTCAAATGGACAAAAGTTAAAATTCAAAGGATTTATGAGTCTTTATGTAGAAGAAAAAGATGCTGAAAGTGGAAAAGAACTACCACTATTAGAAGTAGGAGAAGAAGCAAAAAAAGAAAAAATAGAACCTAAGCAAAGTTTTACAGAGCCACCACCACGATATACAGAGGCAAGTTTAGTAAAAACATTAGAGGAAAATGGAATAGGAAGGCCAAGTACTTATTCACCTACAATAACAACAATACTTGAAAGAAGATATATAGAAAAAGAACAAAAACAATTAGTTCCAACAGAACTTGGAAAAGTTGTAAATGACTTATTAATAAATAGCTTTAGTGATATTGTTAATGTAGACTTTACAGCTGAAATAGAAGAAGAATTTGATGGCATTGCAGAAGGAAAAAAAGAGTGGAAGAATATTTTAAGAACCTTCTATAAACCATTTGAACAAGAGTTAAAAAAAGCACAAGAAGAACTAGAACATGTAGAATTACAAGAAGAAGTATCAGATGTACAATGTGAAAAATGTGGCAGAATGATGGTTATAAAATACGGACGATATGGAAAGTTTTTAGCATGTCCTGGATATCCAGAATGTAAAAATGCAAAACCATTAATTGAAACAATAGATGAACCTTGCCCAAAATGCGGAGGAAAAATACAAGTAAGAAAAAGTAAAAAGGGAAGAAAATTTTATATATGTGAAAATAATCCAGATAAGAACTGTGATTATATTTCATGGAACAAGCCTAAAAAAGATAATGAGAAGAAATAAAAAAACTATTAATGCAAAACGGAGTTTTTAACAATATTTTTTATGTTGTTAAAAACTCCGTTTTCATTGAAAATGTAAACTTTGATTTAATATTACATATATGTTACAATTGTATTACAATTATGTAATAGTTATTGACATTTTACCCAAAAAAATATTAAATATATACATGAAATAGCGTAAAATAAATTTTAAATATAAAATTTGCTAATTACTAAAAAAATTACAAGTATTAAAAAATTTAAATTGTCAAATATAATAAAAAAATATACAAAGTTAAAATCAAAACAAAATTTAAAATTAAAAAATACAAAGGAGAAGAAAATGGCAAGCTGCTTAGGATTATATATTGAAGAAAATATAATTAAATATGCAAAAGTGTCAAAGGATAATGATATTATTAAGATTGATTCATTTGGAATTAAATTCTATGATAGATTAGCAGAAGCTATTGAACAGGTTATATCAGAAACATATAGTTATAAAACACCAATAAGCATCAATAGCGCTAATGAAATGTACAATTATTTCCATGTATTTAATCTTTTAACTAAAAAGGATAGACATAGTTATATTAACACGGAATTTGAATCACTTTGCTATGAAAAAGAATTAAATGTAGATGTATTCGAAACAAGATATGTACTTGTAAATGATTTAGAAGATAAAGAGAAGGTAAAGGCAATTCATATAGCAATTAACAAAGGCGAAATAGTAAGAAGAAGTGAATTACTAGAAAAGTACAAACTAACTAGTATATCACCAATAGCTCTTGACATTTCTAACCTTTTAGCTGTTGATAAGGCAAGTGATCCAGAAAATATTGCAATAGTTAATATTGAAGATAAAACAACAGTTACTACAATAATAAATCATAGTATATATGATGTAATAACAATAGATGAGGGAACAAAAGATATACTTGATAAAATAGATAAGAAAGAAAATTCATATTCGAAGGCTTATGAAATATGCAAAAATTCAACAATATATACAACAGAAGGAAAAGAGCTTCAATATGAAGAGAATGTTTATCTAGACGATATAATGCCTACATTATATAATATAGTAGGACAAGTAAAGAAGATATTAAATGACAGTCTAAATAAAATTGATAAAATATATATAACAGGAACAGCATCTGTAATAAACAATATTGATATCTATTTCCAAGAATATCTTGAAGATGTTAAATGTGAGATTTTAAGACCATATTTCTTAAGAACACTAGGAACAGAAATTAATATAAAAGATTATATTGAAGTAAACTCAGCAATAGCTCTAGCACTTCAAGGATTAGGAGAAGGACTAGGCGGAATTAACTTCAAGAAAGAATCAATATCAGATAAACTACCAGAGTGGTTAAATGTTGAAGTAGGTTCTTCAAAATCAGGAAATCCTTTATTTGGAAAAGTAGATTTGAAAAACGATTTTAAAGACACATTATCAAGGATGGAAAAAGACTTAATAAGAGGAGTAACTGGACTATTATTATTAATTATAATATATGGTACATTTTCTGGTATATTGTCTAGTCAAATAAAAAATAAAGTAAGCGAGACAGAAACAGCAAATGCTAAACTTCAAACTCAAATAGTTGCAGTAAATGCTGACAAAACAAAAGTAGATCAAAAAGCTAATGACTATGATAAGCTTGTTGCAAGTCTGGAAGAGAGAAGTAACTCAGAATCAGAAGCAAAAAGATTGAAATTCTCAGTTCCTACATTATTAAATAAAGTAATGTATGTAATACCAATAAATGTACAATTAACTTCAATTACAAATTCAGGAACAAAAGTAACAATAGTAGCACAATCAGACAAATATGAACAATTAGGTATCTTTGTAGCAAAATTAAAACAAGATGGAATCTTAGTAAATGTTAGAAATGATAAAGGACAAAAACAAAATGAAGTTGTTACAGTTACAATAGAAGGAGAATTGCCATGAGAAAAATATTAATTATTATTTTGATTATTGCTCTACTTGCTGGATTTGGAATACTTGTTACTTCAGGAGTAACAATCGCAAATATAGAAATACCAGCTATTGAAAAAATAGTAAATGATAATCGAGATTTAGACACAAGGATTGCTGATTTAGATAATAATATAAAAACAAAATATGTATCAGCACAAAAAGATTTAGAAACTAGCGTAACAAAACTAAAAAAATCAAAACAAAAATATCAAGACACTATAAATTATAGTACAGAAGATCAAATCCAAGCAGCAAATCAACAGCAAAAATATGAAATAAGCTTTATATGGACAAAAATTGGTTTATATGCAACAAAAAATAATGTTATAATGAAGGCAGATGTATCTGCTGGAACAGTTGCAGATTTATACAACATTTCATTTACTGTAACAGGACAATATTTAGATATTTCAGAATTTATATATGCAATAGAAAATGATTCAAAGTTAGGATTTAAAATAGAAGAATTTACAATGGCACCATTTTCAGATGAATCATTACAAACAACATTTATAGTAAGAAATATATCAATAGATAAAGAATCTTTAACAGAAAATGGAAACATTGTAAATAATACAACAACAACTACTACACCAAATACAAAAGATAATGGCAACACAGTAAATACAGATGCAGGTCAACAGACAAATGATAATGGCCAAACAATAATACAATAGGAGGATATATCAAATGATAAAATCGATAATAAAAGAAATAATAATTGTGCTTTTATTATTACTTGCAATAGTACTAGCATTAGGAGTGCTATTCTATGATTATATTCCAACAAACAAACTTGTTCCAAGTGTGGACACCTATGCAACATCAGAAAGTGTAAAAGCAGAATTAAACGAGCAGGTAACAAATGAAGAAACAGTATTAACAACTTATGAAATTACAGAAAGTGATTTAAGCACTTATGCAAAAACTAATCAGTATAAAAAGGGAAAAGCCAATCCATTTTCAACTTATGAAGAACCTACTCCAGATGAAAATACTGTTGGCAGTGTTAATAATACAAATTCTTTAAATGCAAACGTTAATTCTAATAGTTCAAATGGAAATAACTTTTATAAAAACACTGGAACAAAATAATCTTGGTTATATTTATTAAAATATAAATATATACAAAATCTTATAAGGAGGAGAGTTTTTTATGTTTAAGACAGAAAAAGGTATAACTTTAGTAGCTTTAATTATCACAATTATCGTTCTAGTTATCTTAGCTGCTGTTTCAATAGCTGCTGTTTATCAATCAAGAATTGTTAACTATGCTATAAATGGAACAATGAATTATGCAACAGAAGGAATAAAAGAAAATCAAGTTATCAAAGGAACAGAAAGCTTACTAGATAGTGCAGTATCAGCATTAAGCTCAATATTTAGCTCAGGCGCAGCTGGTAATGTAACACAATAGTGAGTGTTATTGCAAATAATTGTGAAAATAGATCATGTTGAAAATTGATCAAAAGTACAACTGAGGCATATACATTTTTACATGTATATGCCTAATATTTTAAAAAACAGAAGACAAAAAGAGGTGAAATCAATGGAAATCATACTATATGCACTTATATTTATATGTGGAACTTTATTTGGGAGTTTCTTTACATTAGCTGTATATAGAATTCCATTAGGAGAAGATATTCTTTATAAGCACTCTTTTTGCCCAAACTGTAAATCAAAATTACACTTTAAAGATTTAATACCAATTGTAAGTTATATAGCTTTAGGTGGAAAATGCGCATATTGTGGACAAAAGATAAGAATAAGATATTTATTGTTAGAAATATTATCAGGAACTGTATTTTTACTATTTGCACTTTCGCTTAAGCTAGAAGTGCTTAATTTAAATACTAGTATGATAATAGAGTTTTTATTTTTCATTCTTTATATTGCATCACTTTTTATTATTGCAGGTATTGACAAGGAGAAGATACAAATCCAAAAAGCATTACTTATATTTGGCATGGTGGTTTCTTTTACATATATGACATATGTATGTATACAAAATAACCAAGCTATATATACATATATCATATATCTTATACTAACAATAATTTTATTAGGAATAGACACATTATATTTAAGAAAAAAACTAATTGAAGGCTATCCAATAAAGGTTGCAATGTTAGTATTATATATGCTTATATTAACAGGTGCTCAAGTAACTTATGCAACAATAATAATGACTTTATTATTAATTGCAATAGCATTTATTATTAATGTAATAAGAGAAAGAGCCAAAAAGAAAGCTGTAATACACACAGATAAAGATAATTTGAAAGTACCAGTAGGATTTTACTTATCAGTATCAAATATCTTATTAATATTAATTAGTAATTTCTTAAGCAATTGGGTGATGTAATGAAAATAAATTTAAAAGGAAAAGAAGGTTTTACAACAGTAGATTTAAGTATTGCTATGATAGTTATAATAATTTTTGTAGTAATAATGACATCTATTTCAAGTAGTGTATACTCATCTTCAATGGAAGCAAAAAGAACAGCGGTTGCATTAAATTATGCTGTTGATATATTTGAACATATTGGAGAAGTAAATATTAACGAAGTAAGAGCCTCAAGTGATTTACTTGAAATAAGTTCTTTACAGAACTTCGTTTGTGAAAACACGTCAACAGTAAATGGAATAGATATAATAACTGGAAAAATTGGAACCTATCAAATAAGAGTAGAAATAGAAGATTATAGAAATGACGGAGTAGTTAAAATAATTACTTTAAAAATCACTTATCCTGTATCAAAAAAGAAAACAGAAACTTTAGAGCTTCAAAGAGTAAAAGCACAAGAAAAAACAGCCTAAAATATAGGAGCAGGAGGAAAATAAATGAAAAAAGAGCAAGGTATAACATTAATAACGCTAATAATATATGTCCTTTTAATGACATTTATACTTGCTGGAATATCTAGTATAACAGCATCTTTTTATTCAAACATGAATGAATTTGATAAAGAATCAGAAAGTGCAGTAGCTTATTCAAAGTTCAATATGTATTTTTTAACAGATATAAAAAGAAAAAATGCAAGAATAGAATCTTCAGCAAGAAAACATGTAATTATTGCATATGACAAGCCTGGAGAAGGAGTAAGTAGCGGAGATGTTACAGTAGAAGGAAATGAAACAGAAAGAATTGAATACTCAATGCAAAATGATGGCTTATATAGAAATAAGGTTAAAATCTGTGATAATGTAAAAGATGCGGTATTTACAACAGATACTGAGGAAAATACTATAAAATTAGAGGTAATAATTGGTGAATACCAAAGGAGCACAACATATAAATTAGAAAATGTCAATAACGATATCGAAAAAACACCAGAAATTTCAGATTAGAAACTAAAGATAGGAGGAAAATTTAATGGACGTAAAAAGAAGACAACCAATAGGAATTGAATTAGTAAAAAGAGGAGTTATAGGTGAGCAACAGATAGAAACAGCACTTGAATTCCAAAAGAAGCATTCAAAAGAAAGACTTGGAGACATAATTCATGATTTAGGACTTTGTGATGAAGATAAATTACTAGCAGCAATAGGGGATATATTCGGTGAAAAGACTATGAAAATTGTACCAAGTGATGTCAAAATAAAGATGGATGAATTTATTTCTGTTGATGTGCTAAGACAAAATAGTGCAGTATTATTTGATGTAGAAGATGGTAAGGCAAAAGTATGCTTTGCAGATACAGCAAATAGAAGAGCCATAGATACAATAAGATTACTACTTCTTAATAGAGGACTAGTAATGGATAGATATATTACCTTCAAAGCTAATATAGATAATGTTTTAAACAGCATGGCAGGAAAGGTAACAGATAAAATTTCAATAGGAACAGATGTTACAGCAATGGTTGACAGTATAATTAAAACTGGTATGGAAAAAAGAGCTAGTGATATTCACTTTGAACCTATGGAGGGAAAAGTAAGAATTCGTTATAGAATAGATGGACAATTATTTGATGTAGCAGAAGTTGCAAAAGATAAACAACAACAATTAATAGGTAGATTAAAAGCTATATCTAATATGCATCAAGAAAAACAAGAAGCACAAGATGGACGTATTGTATTATATCCAGATTATAATATCCGTGTATCTTCACAAAAGAATGTATATGGAGAAAAATTTGTATTAAGATTATTAAAGAAAAATGCAAATGTTAAAGAAATATTTGAGCTAGGTTTTCCAAATGACGAGAAGTTATTAAGAGATTGCTTTGATAAGAAAAACAGTATAACAATAATGGCAGCTCCAACTGGAGAAGGAAAAACTACTTCACTATATAGTATAGTTCAACTTTTAAATAAGCCAGAAATAAATATAACAACAATTGAAGATCCAGTTGAAATAAGAATTCCTGGATTAAATCAAATAGAAGTTGATGTAAAAACATCATTTATAGATTCACTAAGAACAGTATTAAGACAAGATCCAGATATAATATTAGTTGGAGAAATAAGAGATAAAGAAACAGCAGAAATAGCAATGCAAGCAGGTCAAACAGGACATTATGTATTATCAACAATACACACAATAGATGCAATTGAAGTTATAACAAGACTTAGAAAGATGGGGGTTTCTAATTATGATATAGCAAGTACAGTTGCAACAACAGTTTCTCAAAGATTAGTTAGAAGATTATGTAAAAATTGTGCAAGAGAAAGAGACTTTAATGAACAAGAATTAGAATTTATACACTCAATTGAAGAAAAAGATGGAGTAAAATTTGATTTAACAGGAAAGAAAACTTATGATGCAGTGGGCTGTAAAAAGTGTAATGGTGTTGGATACTTTGAAAGAATAGGTATATTTGAAATATTAGTATTAGATGAAAAGTTGAGAGAATTAATTTCTCAAGGAGAATCTACATTGAGAATAAAAGAACAAGCTATGAAATCAGGATATAGACCACTAATTGTAGATGGAATTCAAAAAGTATTAGATGGAATTACTAACTTAGATGAGCTAAATACAAAGATGCGTATTTATTAAGATAAAAATTAGGAGGAAAGAAAGCAATGGTTCAGATAGAGAAAATTTTACAAGAAGCTAAAGAAAGAGATGCATCAGATGTACATTTAATATGTGGATTGAAGCCAATGCTAAGAATTATAAGACAGTTAGTTGAGATAAAGTCAGCAGATGTTTTAAATGAAGACGACATGAATGATATATATGATTACTTTATAAGAGGAAATGTAGATAAAGACAATATATTTAATAAAACCAAAAAATTAGATATGTCGTTTGAGCAAGACGGGTTAAGACTTAGGGTAAATGTATCATATTCAAATGATGTCCCTACATTTACTTTAAGATTAGTAAAAAATGAACTTCCTAATTATGAATCTCTAGGAATACCAGATGTGGTAAGATCAGTTATAAATCAACCACAAGGATTAATATTAGTAACAGGAAAAACCAATTCAGGAAAAACTACAACATTAAATGCTTTAGTAAATGAAATAAATGAACATAGTAATAAAAAAATATTAACACTTGAAAATCCAGTAGAGTATAGACATACATCAAAACAATCTGTCATAGTACAAAAAGAAGTGGGGCTTGGAAAGGATTCTCTTTCATATAGTGATGGAGTTAAAAACTCTTTAAGAGAAGACTGTGATATAGTAGTTATAGGAGAGATAAGAGATAAAGAAACAATGGATGCGGCAATAGAAACTGCAGAATCTGGACACTTAGTAATAGGAACACTTCATACTAAATCATGTGCTGAAACTTTGGATAGAATGATAAACTTCTATGATATAAGAGATCAAGCAAGTATAAAGTATTTGTTAGCATCATTATTAAAACTTGTTTTATCACAAAGGTTAATACAAGGTACAGGAGAAGGATTAGTTCTTGTTCCAGAAGTAATGGTAGTAGATAATACTGTTGCAGGTTTAATAAGAAAAGAAAAACTTGCAAATGCAGAAATAGAAGATGCTATACAAAGTAATCAAGACAAAGGAAATGTAAGCTTAATTAATTCACTTGCAACTTTATTTGTAGAAGATAGAGTAACATTGGATCAAGCTAAAGCACAAATAGATGAAAAGAATGTAGAAATATTAAATAGAACAATAATGCAAATGAAAATAAAAAAGGACAAAAGATTTTAAACAAAGGAGGGGAAATAAATGCCTATATATAGATATAAAGCAATAACAGAAAATGGCATTGTGGTAACAAATACAATTGAAGAAAGCAGTAAATATGCTGCAATTAAAAGACTAAAAAGAAATAATTTATTTCCAATAAATGTAGATAAGTCACTTCAAAGAGCTAAATCGAAAAGGGCTGTAAGAAAGAATCCAAAAGGCGTTGGAGATATATTAAAAGATGTTGATACTACAAATATACTATTAAACAGAGGAAAACCTAAAACAACATATTTTGATAAAATATATCATAATATAACCAAATCAGAAAGAATAACTTCAAGGGATATTATAGTATTTACACAAAATTTCTATTTATTGAAGAAAGCAAATTTCAATAATATTCACGCATTAAATACTATAATAGATAGTACAGAAAATTATAGTTTCAAAGGGGTACTTGAAGATATACTAGCAGGAGTTGAAGCTCGGAGAAAATATGTACTCTACAATGGAATATTATGAAGATATATTCCCATATTTATATATAAATATGGTAAAGGTTGGAGAATTGTCAGGAAACCTAACAACAGCTTTAGAACAGGCAGTACAATACTTAGAGGAAACTGATAATATTAATAGAACATTAAGAGGAATATTGATACCAAATATAGCCCAATTTGCTTTTCTATTTCTAATGTTAATTATAGGTACAATAGTTGCATTACCAGCAATATCAAATCTATATGAAACAATGGGTTCAAGTGCAACATTGCCAGCAATAAGTATATGGTTTTCAAATGTAGTAAATTGGATAATAGCTTATTGGTATATTCCAACAGTATTTATAGGAGGAGTAATTGCTGCTATAATATGGTATGTAAATACGTCGAAAGGAAAATATAATTTCCATTACTTTAAATACACAATGCCAATATTTGGACAATTGATATTTGCAATAGACTTTTCAAGAGTAATGAGAGCCATGCTATTAAATTTAAAAAATGGTATGAGAATACAGGATGCATTAGATGTAGGTAAAAATGTTACAAAAAACTTAGTTATGTTATCAATAATGGAAGCATCAATTAATAATATTTTAATAGGACAATCTTGGATAGAGCCATTTGAGAGATCAAAACTTGCTTCTCCAATGATGACAGAAATGTTAAAAATAGGTATGAGTACTGACTTATCAGAGATGATGGAGAAATTGGTTGAATATATGCAAATTGATATAGACAACTTATTAAATAAGACAATGAAAGCTTTACCACAAATAGTTTATATATTAGTTGGTATAATCTTAATATTCTTTGTACTAGTCGTATTAGTACCATGCTTAGAGGTTTACATGGGTGGATGGCTATTGTCTGCTTATGGACTAAACTAAAAAGAAAAAATAAAGCAGTTCGAAAAATCGAACTGCTCAAAATTTTTAATTTAATTAGTATAAAAATAATATGTACTATTCTAATTGTAATAAAAAAAGATATAAATGAATTTTACTTGTTCTTTGTTGGTCGTCTTACTATAAACTGTAACGAGCAAGCTCGAACAGTTTATACGTTCGCTCCCATACTACGCAGAACTGCATAAAATTATTTATATCTTTTTTTTATCTTAACTAAATTATACCAAAATTTTCCATTTCATTTTTTAGTTTTTCTCTATTTTTTTCTGTTAGTTTTGTTAGAGGAAGGCGTGGTGTTCCAAAGTTATAGCCCATTATGTTTAAAGCTTCTTTAACAGGGATTGGATTTACTTCACAAAATAGTGCATCAATTAAAGGTATTGCATCTAATTGAACTTTTCTTGCTTCTTCTATATTTCCATTTAGAAAATCATGAACCATTTTAGAAGTTACTTTGGGTGCGATATTTGATAAAACAGAAATTACACCACATGCTCCAAGTGAAAGCATTGGGACTGTTTGATCGTCATTTCCGCTATAAATGTATAGATTATTACGACAAAGATTTGCAATAGAAGCTACTTGAGAGAGATTGCCACTTGCCTCTTTTATTGCAACAATATTTGGAATTTTTGAAAGTTCTAAGCATGTTTCAGGTGCAATATTTACACCAGTTCTTGATTGAACACTATAAACAATTATTGGAATTTTAACGCTTTCTGCGATAGCTTTAAAATGAGCTATTAAACCTGATTGAGTAGCTTTATTATAGTATGGCGTAACTACTAACAGTCCATCTGCACCTACACTTTCAGCATATTTTGACATTTCTATTGCAGAAGAAGTATTATTTGAGCCAGTACCTGCAATTACTGGAATTCTTTTGTTTACAACATCAATTGCAAATTTGATTGTTTCTTTTTTTTCTGCTAGTGACATTGTTGCAGATTCTCCAGTTGTTCCACAAACAATAAGAGCATCAATCCCTTCAGAGATTTGAAATTCAATGAGGTTTCTAAACTCTTCAAAATTAACACCAGTTTCATTAAAAGGTGTTGCGATGGCTGTACCACAGCCTAAAAATAAAGGAGTTTTCATATGTACCTCCAAAAATATTTTAAATAGAAAATATATTAATATTTTTCTGTCATTATATTATTATATGTCATAGAATAAAAAATGACAAGTAAATGCAAAAAAAAGTATACAAATCATATTAATTGTGTTATACTATATTAGAAATTTTTTAAGATAGAAGGAAGGAAAGAGAATGAACAATTATTTAAGAAAAACAAAAATCGTATGTACAATTGGTCCAGCTAGTGAAGATAAACTAGTTGAATTAATGGAAGCTGGTATGGATGTAGTAAGAATAAATTTCTCACATGGTAGCTATCCAGAGCAAAAAGATAAGGTTATGAAATTTTTTGAAGCAAAGAAAAAAGTAGAAAAACCAGTAGCTTTATTATTAGACATGCAAGGACCAGAAGTAAGAACTGGAATGCTTGACAATGCTCCAGTAATTTTGGAAAAAGGAAATATATTTACACTTGTAAATGAAGATATTACAGGAGATAATACTAAAACTTCTGTAACATATAAAAAACTATATGAAGACTTAAGTATAGGAACAAGTGTGCTTATAGACGACGGACTAATTGAGTTAAAGGTTAAAGAGATTAAAGGTAAGGATATCATTTGTGAAGTAATAAATGGTGGAAAACTTGGAAATAGAAAGAGTGTGAATATTCCTGGAATTCACCTAAATTTACCCGCATTAAAAGATAAAGATATTCAAGACTTAATAGATGGAGCAAAGGCAAAATTTGATTATGTTGCAGCTTCATTTGTAAGAAATAAAGAAGACGTACTTGCAGTTAGAAAGGTATTAGATGAAAATGGAGGAAAGGACATAAAAATTATCTGTAAGATAGAAAACCAAGAAGGTTTAGACAATATAGAAGAAATAATAGATAATTCAGCAGGAATTATGGTTGCAAGAGGGGACTTAGGCGTTGAAATACCATATTATAAAGTTCCAATAGCTCAAAAAGATATAATAAAAATGTGTAATAGAAAAGGAAAAGCAGTTATAACAGCAACACAAATGCTTGAATCTATGACACATAGCCCAAGACCAACAAGAGCAGAAGTTAGTGACGTTGCAAATGCTATATATGATAGAACAGGAGCAATAATGCTTTCTGGGGAATGTGCTATGGGAGAATATCCATTAGAATGTGTTCAAACAATGGTAAATATATCTGAAACAATAGAAAAAGAAATTAAATATTGGGAGAGATTCAACAATAAATATCAAAAGGTTGAAACAGACGATTTAGAATATAATGTTAATTATACAGTATGTAGAATTGCAAAGAAAATTAATGCAAAAGCAGTTGTTGCATATACAAATACAGGAAATACAGCGAGATACCTTTCAGGACTTGGAATAAAATGTCCAGTATTTGCAGTAACATCAAATGAAGAAACATACAATCAATTAGCTTTAATTTGGAATGTATTCCCAATACTACTTCCAGAGCAAAAGACAATAAATGATTTACTAGAAATTGGATTAGAAAAACTAGAAAAAGATGGATATGTAGAAAAAGGAGATAGAGTAGTAATCGCGGGTGGCTCTACAATTCTTCCAACTCGTAAATCAAGCAAAACAATAGGAGGAGTAATAGAAATATAATAAGTATGAGAAAGGGCGATAGTTAATCGCCCTTTAAGGCTAAAAATTTTCTATTATGGGTATTGACAAATGAACATTTTTCTAGTATAATACTAAAATATGACTGTAATCAATAGAAAAAATATATAATGTCGTAATAAAAAGGAGGTAATTTGAAATGGCACAACCAAAAAGAAGATGGTCAAAAGCGAGAACAGGATTAAGAAGATCTACATGGAAAGTAGAAAAACCAAGTATTGCGACTTGCTCACATTGTCATGAACCAGTATTACCACACAGAGCTTGTTCAAATTGTGGATACTACAATGGTAAACCAGCTATAAAAGTGGAAGAAGAAAACGCTTAATAGTAATAAGAATATGAGAAAGCATCCAATACAACAATTGGGTGTTTTTTGTTTTGTGAGGAAGAGAATGAATTATAGAATTGTAAATGGGGCGATATCATATGGTGCAGAAACCATATTAGAAGAGATAAATTTTGATATATATGATAGGGATAAAATAGCAATAGTAGGAAATAATGGAAGCGGTAAAACTACTTTACTAAAATCAATTATAGATAATGACATACTAGAAGAAGGAATAGGAGATAGCAAATTCGAGACATATAAACAAGGAAATCCAATAATTGGATACTTAAAGCAAATAGAGTTTGAAGATACTGAAAGTACTTTCCTAGAAGAAATATTAAAGTCATATAAAGACATAACAAAATTAGAAAATAAAATAAATAAGCTACAAGAACAGATGCAAATAGAAAGTAATGATAAACTAATAGTAGAATATAGTAAAGCATTAGAAGAATATGAGATAAAAGGTGGATATACTTATAAAAAAGAATATGAAATAGCTATCAAAAAATTTGGATTTACAGAAGAAGATAAATACAAAAAGATTAATGAATTTTCAGGTGGACAAAAAACTAAAATTGCATTTTTGAAGTTATTGTTAAGTAAGCCAGATATTTTATTACTAGATGAACCAACAAATCATTTAGATATAACAACAATTGAATGGCTAGAAGGATATCTAAAAAGTTATCCAAAAGCAGTTGTTATTGTTTCACATGATAGAATGTTTTTGGATAAAATTGTAAACAAAGTTTACGAAATAGAGTATGCATCAATAACAGAATATAAAGGAAATTATTCGGCTTTTGAAAGACAAAAAAGAGAAAACTACGAAAAACAACTAAAAGATTATGAATATCAACAAAAGGAGATAAAAAGATTAAGAGAGATTGCTGATAGATTTAGGTACAAGCCAACAAAGGCTAAAATGGCATTATCAAAGCTAAAAAAGATAGAGCAAATGACAATAGTAGAAGAACCAAATAAATATGATTTAAGGACATTTCATACTAATTTTAATATACCAGTTGAAAGTGGGAAATTAGTATTATCTGCTAAAGATTTACAAATTGGATATAATGGAAATCCTATTACTAAAGTTTCTTTTGAATTATATAAAGGACAAAAACTTGGAATAATTGGAGAAAATGGAAAGGGAAAATCAACTTTACTTAAAACTTTAATGGGAGAATTACCAAAAGTAAGTGGAAAGTATGAATACGGTTATCATGTTATAAAAGAGTATTTTGATCAACAAATGGAGTTTTTAAATCCAAAACATACAGTAGTAGAAGAATTTAGTAGTGCTTTTCCTAAACTAACTACAACAGAAGTAAGAAGGCTTCTTGGCACTTTTCTATTTTCAGGAGAAGATGTGTTTAAGGAGATAAAAAATCTTTCTGGTGGAGAAAAGGTGCGTTTACAGCTTTGTAAGATATTTAAAAAAGAAGCAAATCTACTATTATTAGACGAGCCAACAAATCACATGGATATTTTGGGGAAAGAGAGCCTAGAGAATATATTAAAAGAATATAAAGGAAGTATAATATTTGTTTCACATGATAGGTATTTTGTAAATAAAATAGCAGATGCAATACTTGCATTTGAAAAAGAAGGTGTAGTATATTTTAACGGTACATATCAAGAATATATAGAGTACAGAGAAAATAGGAGTCTTGAAAATGAAAACAAAGGAAAAAATCAAGTAGAAAAGAAGAAAAATACTGACAATGATTATTTTAGGAATAAAGAAAAAGCTAGAATACAAAGTAAAATAAATAAGTTAGAACAAGAAATTGAGCAAAAGGAAAACGAGATAAAAGAGTTACAAGAGGAAATGCAAAAAGAGGAAATATGTACTGATTATATTAAGTTAAAAGAAATCCAGGATAAGATAACTGAAATTGAAGAAACAATAAATATAAAATTTGAAGAATGGAGCCTATCGTAAAAGTTGTGTAAATCGGATTTCCTTCCGAATGATAACAAAACTTTAATATTAAATTTTTCATTTACTCAATTGTATCAGATCATTTTTTATAATGTCAATCATTTTGTAAATGTTGTGTAAATTAGAGGGTTGATAACTAATCCTCTAATTCTTTTCCTTAGAGTTTCTTTACTTCTTGCAATATTTGTCTGCCAGTATATTCATACATTAAAGCTTCCATTTCTACATACATTGTTGCTGGCGTAATTGGTACTTCAAATTCCTTTAATCCTTTCAATGCCACTTGTGCATACGATATTGCTTCTATTTTATTCATTCATTAGCACCTCCTATATTCTCTCAGGATATGCTATTCTTAATTGGGATAGGCATAAATCCCAATTCTTTGCTCGAAATGACCATTTCTTTTCGGCCTTCTTAGTCGAAAGATACAATACTTTTAATAATGACATATCTGTTGGAAATACATTCCTATTTCGATTGATTCTTTTATATGTACTATTTAAGCTTTCTATCGCATTGGTTGTATACATGATTTTTCGTATTTCTGCTGAAAAATTGAAGAAGACACTAAGAACTTCCCAATTGTCTATCCAACTCTGTATTGCTCCTGGATATTTGCTTTTCCACTTTTCATCTAGTTCCAACAAGTTTGTATATGCTATTTCTTCCGTTGACGCTTGATACACTGTTTTTAAATCACTTGCTAATTCTTTTTTGTCTGTATATGGTACATACTTTAATGAATTTCTTATTTGATGTACGATACATCTTTGGTAATCTGTTTTGGGGTAAATTGCTGATATTGCTTCTTTTAGTCCTGTTAATCCATCTGCACACAATACTAAAATATCTTGTACTCCTCGATTTTTTAATTCATTTAATACTGTCATCCAATATTTTGCACTTTCGTTTTCTCCTATTGTTATGGTTAATACTTTTTTCATTCCATCTTCATCTATTCCTAGTACTACATATGCTGCTTTCTTTACGATTTGTCCATTATCTCTCACATGAAAATGGGTTGCATCGATAAATACGATTGGATATACCCTTTCTAATTTCCTTTTTTGCCATTCCTGTATTTCTGGTATGATTTTATCTGTTATATCACTTATCATATCTGGCGATAAATTACACCCAAATATCTCTTTTATTTGCTCTTGAATATCTTTGTCTGATAATCCTAGAGCATACATCGCAATTACTTTTTCATCAAACCCATTTACCGTCCTTGAATATTTTGGTACTAGTTCTGATTCTATTTCTCCTTTCCTATCTCTTGGTACTTTTACAGGTATTTCTCCCATTTCCGTTGAAACAGTCCTTTGTGGATAGTATCCATTTCGATAATTTTCACTGTCCGTTCTTTCATTTTTAGAATATCCCATTTTCGCATCCATTTCCGCATCGAGTAATTGTTGAAAAGCAGGGGCAAAGAAGTCTTTCCATGCTGCATACATGTCACTCATTGACTTAATGTCTTTGGGATCATTTCTTCTAAAAAACTCTTCTACTAGTTCATTTTTTTCTTTTTCTACTTTTTTCCCCATAGAAAAATCCCTCCTTGATATTTTTTATTTTATCACGGAAGGATTTATTTACACAACTTTTTCGATACTCTCGAAGAATGGGAAAAACTGTCAAATAGCTTGTAAGTTATTGAAAAGAATAAAAGCTAAAAAGCCCTCATAACGAGAGCTTTTTTATTATCTTCCGCAACCACAATTGTTTTTATTCATGCCAATATTTATAGTCATATTTGGTGTATAAGTGTTATCTTGATTATTTGTAAATATTGGATTATTACTATTCATATAGAATTTCCTTTGAGCTAATTTATCTTGAACTCCTCTTAAAGCCTCTCCAAATCTTTGGAAGTGAACGATTTCTCTTTCTCTTAAAAACTTAAGTGGGTCAACAACATCAGGATAATCTCTACATAAATCTATTAATTTTTCATAAGTTGCTCTAGCTTTTTGTTCTGCTGCTAAATCTTCTTGTAAATCTGCAATAGGGTCTCCTTTTACTGCTAAAACTGATGCACTAAATGGTGTACCAGAAGCTGCTTGAGGATATACACCTAAACCATGATCTGTATAGTATGGTGCTAAGCCTCCAGCTTCAACTTCTTCAATAGAAGCATTTCTTGTTAATTGGTGTACAATAGTTCCAACCATTTCTAAGTGAGCTAGTTCTTTGGTTCCATGATGATGTCAATTAAATGGTTGTGTTAGAGATTTATCTCTTACAAACCATGATATGCCGACTTGTTGGCGAAAAAAAAATTTAGTGCTATTGGCTGTAAAATTTCGTTTTTAAAAATAAAAAGTATGTGCAAAAATTACACATACTTAATTTTAGTTTATTCTATGTTTTTAGTAATTCCATACTGATTGGTTACTGGATCTCTAAAAATTTCTATCTTAGGAGTAAAGTACGTAAATACTATAAAACCTATTAATATAACTGACAAAATAATTATAGCTATTATATTATTACATTCAAAATTACTAATCATAAGTTTATAAGCTAAATACTCTCCTAATATAACTGCAACGAAAAATGAAGCTATATCAATAAGTAAAATGCTCTTTCCAATGATTCCTGTATAGGTGTAGAAAAATATAATAATAAATAGCATAGCTGCTATTGTTCCTAGAGTTTTTGAGCATAAAAAATTAGGTACATTTTTTTCTATATAAAAATAACCAATAATTGTAGTAAGTAACAAAGGAAAGAATAATAACTTTAAATGCTCCCACACACTTTCATTGACTGCAGAAAATGATGCCACAAAGCTATCTTCTCCAAAAAACTTATATGTAAAATGTAATAAAGTGCCAGCTATACATACAAAAATGGCACTTACTATTTGATAACTTCTTATTTTAGTATTATCCATCTAAAATATCTCCATTAATAATTTTATGAAGAATATGTTTTTTTATACCATAATAAAAAACCCACCAAGCACTTTAATACACTTAGTGAACTTTTTAATCTACTTTTTACTTTCATCTAAATATCTTTGATACATTTCATCCATACTAGAAATATATTGCAAGTCTTGTTTTACTTTAAATTTTTCGTATTCGTTTTCGGCTTTTTCTACAGCTTCTTTATGTGATATTGAACCTGCATTTTCTAATATCTTTTTTCTTCTAAATTTTAATAAATCATCTGTTGCATCAATCCAATTTTGCATTGTCATTATATGTCTTTCTTTTGCTTCGTCTTCAGCAAATACTATAAAGAAATTAGTTAAATCATTTAATTTTTTGAGTTCTTCTTCATTTAAATAATTTTTAGCTGTTGTTACATCATACTTATATATTAAACCATCTGGACTATTTTTCCAATTCGTAAGTCCCATATGTTCTTTATTTGAATCAGCTCTATTATAAATAATTTCAGCAGCAGTATGCCCAGAAATAGCATAATGCAATTTGTTTTGAACTATCTTAAAAAATATATATGCTTCTTCTGAATTCGGATTATAGTCAACAGCTGTTGCTATAAATAAATCTGTTATTTTCTGATAAGCAATTCTTTCACTTGTGCGAATAGTTTTTATTCTTTCTAATAACTCATCAAAATATTGTGCATTTACTTTGCCACCATTTAGAAATCTATTATCATCTAACGTAAATCCTTTTATCATATATTCTTTTATTAATTTATTTGCCCATTTTCTAAATTTTATTGCAGGTTTTGAATTTGCTCTAAATCCAATTGAAATTATCATATCTAAATTATAATAACTTGTAAAATACTGTTGTTTTCCACTGTTACCCATATGTGCAATTTTTGCACATGTGCTATTTTCTTCTAGTTCCTCATCTTTATAAATATTATTTATATGTCTTGTTATCCCAGTTCTATCTATTTTAAATAATTTTGTTAATGATTCGATATTGAGCCAAACATCTTCATTTTGCAATATAACTTCAACTTTAATATTATCTTCTTCATCTGTATAAAATACAATATTATTTTCATTTCCAATTAATTTATTATTCATATAATATCGACCTCATTTCTCATTAGTCATATACTATCAAACATTCGTTCTTTTGTCAAGTGAATTGTAAAATTAGTAAAATACAAGGACTCTATTACGAGTCCTTGCCCTCAGCAGATTTAATCATGTTTTCTGCTATGTCCAAATTCTGAACTACTAATGAATCCAGTTGCAATCCAGGTGGATTTTTCAGTCCCACGAAATTCTTTGCTTGCTGTAAAATCGTTTTTACTGCTAAATAACGATTTTCACTAATTGCATTTGTCACCTTTAAGGTGTCTAACCGCTCTTCTAAGTTGTTAAATCTTTCATTGATTGTCATATGGAACCTCCTACTTTAAACTTTGAACTATTGTTACTTATTATAATTATAACAAATTTTTATAAAACTATCAATATACATAATTTTGTACATAAAAACTTAATAGAAAAAAACAAAATTAATAGTATAAAAAGCTTGTCTTTTTATACATTATAGATACTCCTTATGAGTATTTTCCTATGTAGTCAATAGACCAATAATTAAAGGATACAAAAAATAGAATATTTCAAAAATACTTCAAAATAATTTCATTGTTTTAGGATTTATAATAATAGAATAGAAGAAATCTAATTTTCTTCTATTTTTTTATTCACTTAATATACATTTAAAGAGGCGATTTATATGTTGTTAGAAGAATATACTTTAGAAAATACAAAAATAAAATTTTATGACGATTATATTGTAAAAAATATAAATACTCAAAAAGAATCTATAGATAATGTTCTTATTAATTTAATAAGAAAAATAAATCCTTCTTTGTTGTAGTTTGTTGTAATTGATAATGCAAGTTAAAGACAAGTTACAAAGAAAGGAGGAAATGTGCAAAATGGCACATATGCAATATATTTAAGAAAATCAAGAGAAGATATAGAATCTGAAAAATATGGAGAAGGCGAAACTTTAGCAAGACATGAGAAGATTTTAACTACTTTAGCTGAAAAGCGAAATCTACATATTTCAAAAATTTATCGAGAAGTTGTAAGTGGTGAAACAATTAGTGAAAGAAAGGAAATGCAAAAACTTCTAAAAGATGTTGAAAATGAGAAATGGACTGGCGTTTTAGTAGTTGAAGTAGAAAGACTTGCTCGTGGAGACACAGCTGATCAAGGTAGAGTTTTGAAAGCTTTTAAATATTCTCATACAAAAATTATTACACCTGTTAAAACTTATGATCCAGATAATGAATTTGATGAAGAATATTTTGAGTTTGGCTTATTTATGTCTAGGAGAGAATATAAGACAATAAATAGGCGTTTGCAAAGAGGTCGTGAAATTTCTGTTTCAGAAGGTAAGTTTGTAGGAAATACTGCTCCTTTTGGATATAATAGAGTAAAGTTAAAAGATTCAAAAGGTTATAGCTTATCAGTAAATCAAGATGAAGCACCTATTGTGAAAGAAATTTTTAGATTATATACATTTGAAAGTAACACAATAAATTCAATTGTAAAACAATTAAATGATATGAATTTAAAACCTAGAATTTCTAATGAATGGACTATTTCTTCTGTGAAAGATATTCTTTCAAATCCTACTTATATTGGCAAAATTGTTTGGAATAGAAGGAAACAAAAAAAGAAAACGAAAAATGGACATCTTATTATTAGTAGACCTCGTAATCAAGACTATCTAATTTATGATGGACTACATGAGCCTATTATTGATGATAAAACTTGGGAGTTAGTTCAAGAAAAAAAGAAACAAAACACTCCAAAAGTCAAATATAGCCAACAAGTTCAAAATCCATTAGTAGGATTAGTCTTTTGTGAAAAATGTGGAAAGCCTATGCAACGAAGACCTTATACAAAGGCTGATAAGCCAGAAGCACTTATATGTTCTAATTCAAAATGTGATAATGTAAGTTCTAAACTTTATATCGTAGAAGATAAAATTATTGATGCTTTAAAAATATGGCTTGAAAACTATAAAGTAGACTATAAAATTAAAGATAATTCAAATGCTGAAAATAACAAATCAATTGAGAAATCTATTATTTCTACTAAAAAAGAATTAGAAAAGGAGAATGCTAAACTTGATAAAATTTATGATTTTTTAGAAAATGGTATTTATAGTAAAGATGAGTTTATAAATCGCTCAAAGACTATTAAAGATAATATTGAAAGTTTAGAAAATAAATTAGAAGAATATAATTCGTTATTACAGAAAAATATAGAAATTCAGAATGAAAAAGAAACACTGATACCTAAATTAGAAAATGTAATTGATTTATATTATAAGTTAGAAACTGCTGAAGATAAAAATATCTTGCTAAAAAGTATTATCGCTAAAATCACATATTTAAAAATAGAAAAAGCTGTTAAAAAATATTCTGACCCAACTGCTTTTGAATTACATATATATCCAAAAATATCTAAAATATAAAAACCACACAACTCTTTCGAGAAATGTGGTTCATACGGATTACGGCATTTCGTCTAACACCTCGCAAACAGCATATAGTTGTGCATCAAAAACGTCATCTTTTGATACAACTTTTAATGGTTCGCCAGCAGTAAGTCTGCTTTTTACAGTGATAGAGGTTTTGCCATCTTGGGAAGAAATGGAAACACTAAAGCCAGTTGCGTTTTTGTCTGTTTCAAAACCCATAAAAATCCTTTCTGCCATAACTTTAATTACGGTTATGGACTTGCACAAAGCATATAGCGACAATTACATAATACCAAATCCATGTTTGAAAGTCAAATTAGGTATACTCATTTTACATAAAACATTAAGCTAATTTTACAGTCAATAGCTAATTTGTAATCACTGTCTTTGACTATTGACATCATCAAGGTACCAATTCTTCTGTTCCTATATCATTCAAAGTAGCTTTAGCCTTTTGATCAGGCATACCAAATCTTTGTGATAAATATCTAAGAGAAGCGGCAAGTTCTCCATCAGGACCTCCATATTGAGAAATAATGTTTTTTGCAAGAGCAGTATTTGTTTCCTTTATATTTATAGGGTATTCAAGCATTTTATCGTAAGTCCACATTAGAACATACCTCCTTCCCATGGCCAAGGTTCTTCAAGCCAACGCCATTTATTACATGGATAAAATATAGTAAGTGGGCCATATACTTTTTGATATTTGTCTTTTAAATCTCTAAGAGTTTTATTATAGCTATTGTGTAAACATATTGCTTTTTCATCGTCAGGATGAGTATTTAGATATAGACCAAGTTCGATTATTGCAAAATTATAACATTTAATCTTTTTAAGCATTTCTTCACGAGTATCATTATCTCTAGAAGTACATTCACAAGAACAGCTAACTCTGCTTTCAATATTTTCAACTACATCATTTTCATTCATCTGTTACAGCCCTCCTTTATCATATTAGTATCAGCTATATATTGTATTTCTTCCATTGATTGACCAGGACAATACTCACTAACTAATTCTGGGAAAATAGTACCTTTTTCTAATCCAGAACATGGCATGTAAGTTTCGTTCATAGTTTGGAATGGTACATAACTTTGACCAAACATTGGATTTTCAGGAAAGACATCTTCTTCTTCATCAAACCCACAACTACAGTTATTGTTGTAATTATTTATGTTGCTTGGAACGTCATTACATAATGTTTCATAAGATTTCTTATCTTCATTATGACATGAGTTATACAAACAACAACATTTTCTACGTCTACAACCACACATTTTAATTCCTCCTTAATTATTTCTGTATATTACATAATATGTATAGATTATTTGAGTTGTGAATTTTGTAAGGACTATAACTATCAAATATAAAGTCCAATCAAAACTTGAAATTAACATAAAAATGTGATAAAATAATA
>CANPOS010000019.1 GCA_947575745.1 uncultured Clostridium sp. | reverse complement strand
CAAAAAAATTAGATGTAAACTCATTTATTTACATCTAACAGTATACATGTAATTTTGTGTTACTTTGTATTTGCTTTTATTGTATTTTTACTTTTTCTATATAATATAAAACTAACAGCAAAAACTAATAATGGTGGTACTATCAATTTTATAGGACTTCCATTTACTATAAATTTGACAGGGCTATCATCTCCTAAAATAGTACACATTAAACCTGCTATAAATACAAATGCTGATATATTTGATAGTATTAAAAATATATTCTTTTTTATAGTTTCTTTCCTTAAATTAAACATATTTAATCACACTCCTAATTTGACTTGTAGTTTGTCTATTTTACTATAAATCTATAAATTGCATAAACTACCCATATAAGCCAAGAATATGCCCAAGCCTTAAATATAATGCTTACTGTTAGATATACAATAGCAACTATTATTGCTATTATCCAATTCATCATTTTTTTCTTATCCATTATTTTATACCTCCTCGATAGATTGTAAGTTGTGTTACTCTTTGTCTTTTTTGCTATTCCTATATAATATACTAAATGTTAATGTAAATAACATTGGTATAACTGAATAACCAGCATTATCTAATTTATGAGTGATTACCAAGTATCCACCAATCAAAGTTAAAATTGCAAATACAAGACTTAAAATCAAAAATATTTTTACTTTTAATTTTTCTTTATTCATAACTTTTACATCTCCTTTATATATTTAGTTAATAGTTGTTATCACAAATACATTATCCGTTTTAAAATTTTCTTCTGTTATATCTTCGTTGTATAAAACCCAATATAAGTGATTATTATTTTTATATTCTGATATATAATTAAATTCTTTCAGTTCAATTATTCTATCAGTTTCTGCTGAAAATTTATCTCTTGTATTATCAGTAACTATATATAATTTATCTGATTTCTCGTAATATAAAATATCTGTTAAGATTAAATCTCCTTCAACAGTATTTTGTGCTACTCTAATAAATACAGTTTTTTTATTCTTATAACTTTCCATAAATTCACTATATAGATTATCGTTATGAACCATTGCACCTATAACAAAGCAATTATCTTTTTGAGCATCAAATGAAGTATATTCCTTTGATAGTGTCCTAATATCTCTATCTTTTGTTAATTCGGTATTATAAAAATCTTCTATATTACTTATATTATCTTTTTGTTCTTTATTATTTTGGCTATCTATTGGCAATTCATATTTCATAAACCAATTTCCCATTTTTACCCCGATATTACTCTCATAAGGTTCATTTGGAGACACTCCCACATAGCGAATAACTTTATAACCTAATCCCCAATAAGTTACTTTGCTTCCGTCATTATTAACTACCTTTATGCAATACTTTGGCTCGTGTCCTGTTGCTACTCTACCACTATCTACATAGTTCGTTATAATTCCTGCAACTATAAGTATAATCAAAAATATTCCTACTCCAATACATATTTTCTTTTTCATAAGATTCCTCCTTAAACTTATCATAACGATACATTACTATAAATCTTTCAAACTACAAACTTGTAATTTTATAGTTACCTATTATTTTTTTATTATTGTATTCAAACTATTTATAAACTCTTTTCTTCTCACAATGGTTGCAATTATAACAAACAAAGAATATATCAAGTTTCCTATAAATGGTTGTGCATTAAATTCTGTTGTCAAAGAAGCACTAATGCAAAAGAATATAATAGCCAATGCTAATACTATCCAGTTTGAATTTTTTATCCTATTTATATACAAATAGCCTAATGGTATATATATAATACCTACTAATAATTTTACAATATAATCTGGAATATTGGGTAAACCAAATATCATATTAAGTCCACTACCATTAAATATTAATGACAACAATACAATAATTCCTCCAAATATATAAAATCCTCCTATAAATGTTATGACTTTTGATTCTTTCATATTTTCTTTCTCCAATCTAAACAAAAAATTACTATTTGTCAACCCAATTATATTCTATGCTCCATAGCAATGTCAATAATGCTTTTTTGCTTAATTAATTCAATTGCAAAAAAACAAGTGACTAGACTTTTAAGGCTAATCACTTGTTTTGGTAAAGGGACTTTTTACTTATTTACTTTCTTTTATTGTCATTTTAAATTCGTCTTCTTTTTGTTCTCCTTTTAATGATAAATTTTCTTGTTCTAAAATAGTTTTATCTATTTCAACTGTTCCTTCTACTCCATCTCTATCATATTGATATTTTTCTATTGTATGTTCTTCTGAATTTTTATATGTTGTTCCTTTTGCTTGTTCTTCTTTTCCTTCACTATTTACAAATACTATTTTAATTGTATCTTTTACTTTTTCTGTTAACTCTCCTCCTGTTGCTGCATTTACTGTTAAAAATCCTCCAGATATAATTAGAATTCCAAACATTGATAGAGTTATTATTTGCTTTTTTAAAGCTCTTTTCATAATAAATTCCTCCTCCAATCTCGATACAGCAATATTATCTCTAAAATTTTTTAACATTTTTTTATTTAATTCCTTCATTGCCATACCCTCTTTCTTTAAATTTTTTCTTTATTTTATTTCTTATACGATGCAATTTTGTCTTAACTTTAACGTCTGAAATGTTTAATTTTTTAGCAATCTCTTTTGTCTTTTTTGAGTAGTAATAAAAATTAGTAAAGATTAAATATTCTTCTTCTGACAGTTCTTTTAATATATAATCTATTTCCTCTATTTTTAACCTATTTTCTATTGTATTGCTCCAATTTTCTTTTGAATACTCTTTTTCTTCATCTATTTCTACTAGATTTGTATTTTTGCTTATTTCGGATAATTTCTTTTTTGTCAAATTATGAGCAATACTTGCAAGGTAAGGTTTTATATCTCTTTCTCCATCTAATTTTTCTGTGTTTTTCCAAATTGCTACAAATACATCTAGTATAATTTCTTCTATATCTTCATCTGCCAAAAAGTTTCCGACATATATTTTTTATTACTTTAAATAGATAATTGCTATATTCTGTTATTATTGCTTCTATATCTAACTGATTTCCATTTTTGAAATTGCTAATTCTATTTTTTTCATTCAATTTAGACTAAATCTCCTTATTAAACATTTCAATTACATATTACTATAATTATGAAAAAAGTTACAGTTTTTTATCATAATTAATAAGAAAATTAACCTTGTTGTATACGGAAAAATCTATATAGAGTCAGAATAAAAGTTGATTTTTCCTATTCAATAAAAAAGATATAGAAAACTTTCTATACCTTTTTGTCTCTAATTTGTTAATTTTCTAATTCATATATTGTATCTACATTTTCACAAACATTTTGTGAGTGAGTTACAATTATTATACATTTATTCTCTTTTTTAGCTAAATTTTTAAATATCTTTAAGATTTCGTTTTCTGTATCTTTATCTAAATTTCCTGTTGGCTCATCTGCAATTATTATCTTTGGGTTATATGCTAAACTTCTTGCGATAGCTATTCTTTGTTGTTCTCCCCCTGACAATTTCAAAATTTTTCTTTTACTATGTTCCTCTCCTAATCCAACACTTTTCATTAATTCTAATGCTTTTTGCTTTTTATTTTTAATTTTAACTCTACTTACATCCATTGATAATACAATATTCTCTATCGCTGTTAATCTTGGTAATAAATTATAACTTTGAAATACAATTCCTATATCTGTGTTTCTATATTTGTCTAAGTTCATTTTCTTTAACTCTTTTTCATTATACAATACTTTTCCCTCTGTGCATTTTTCTAGTCCAGTTATTAGAGATAACAGAGTTGTTTTTCCGCTTCCACTCTTTCCCTTTATTGCATACACCTTTCCCTGTTCGAATTCATAATTTATGTCTTTGAATACATAATCGTTCTTTGGTGCATCTTTGTATCTATAACTAACATTTTCTAATTTTAATATTCCCATACTTTTAAGACCTCTCTTTCAAAATAGTAAGTGGACTAAACTTTATAATACTTATCATAGAAGCTATACTGCTGATAACTGTTAAAAGTGCACCTATTCCAAGTAATTCTAATATAACATAAATATCTACAACTGCATCTATTGAATTTATTTCCTCTACCTGTCTATTTCCTTGTATTTGCATTTCCATTGGACCCTTTCCAAAATTATTTGATATTTCTTGTTCTTCTACTTTGGCATTTTCTATCTCGTTTTGTAACAAAGTATTTCCTATTGGCTTTGACAAATATCCACCTGAAACCGCTCCAATAATTAAAGCAATTATACTTACTACTAAAAGTTCTAAGACAAATTGTATTGTTAATTTGAATTTACTTATTCCTATCGTTCTAAATACTCCTATTTCATATTTTCTTTCTCTAATATTTATCATATTGATTACAAATAGTACAATAGAAGATATAACTAATGTAATTATCAAAAAAGTAGTCGCAAATGTTTTTACATTTTCTATCGATTTCGTTGCTGCTTCCAATTCTTCTAAATTTGTATTTATTGTGTAATATTCATTTAGCCCTTTTTCTTTTACTTCTTCTTGAAATTTCTCGATTAAGTCTTTTTCCTTTATTATGAAAGAAGGTGTTACATTTGTTGTAAGTGTACTGTCATCTTCTACTAATTTTTGTATCACTCCTTCTCCTGTTATGATTTTATTCGCTGATTGTGAATACATATTTCTTGTATCATCTGTATTAGAGTTATCTGTATAAATTCCTGTTACTGTAAATTCGTATGTTTTTTCGCTGTCATTTGGATTTTTAAGAGTTATTTTGTTTCCAATCTTTATTTCATTTAATGTTGCAAGTTCTGAACTTACAACGCATTCGTTTTCATTGAAATTGTTTATCATTTCTCCTTCTGTTATCTTATATGTTCCATTTAAAAATTCTGTCATTGCTTCATATGAAGAATATCCGTCTAATTCAAAATCTCCTGTTAGATTTCTTGAACTTTGAAACACTTCTTTTGTTCTTGTTATTACAGTTGTTGTATTATTGTTTGTTACAGTATGTCTTTCTCCTCCTGCAAATCCACCTGAACCCTTTGTAGATTTACTGTTTCCACCAGTTGTTGTACTAGTCGAACTTGTAGTTGTTTGTTTATCTTCTACTTCATATTCAAAGCTGTCTGTTGCTTTTGTTAAACTGTCACTGTTTAATGATGTAACATAAGTATAATAATAACCTTTTAGATATTCACTATCTCCATAGTTTTTTACATCTTCTACTGTAAATGTTTCTATATTATTAAATGTTTCAATGTTTTCCTTTTTAGCGTCTTCTCCTCCTTTAAAATTTTCTGTTAGTCCTTTTCTATCAAATGAAATAGTTGCAATTATATCATGAGCTTCTTCATAATTTTTTACTAGCCTATTTGCTGTATTTCTTATTGCTAAAGTAACTGTTGAACTACATGCAATAACTAAAATAATAATTCCTATTAGTATATTTCTTCCCTTATTTCTAATAATTGAAATTATACTGTTTTTTAATATATACATTTACCTCATTCCTTTCTTACTAGTATAACTATAATATATAAACCTTGAAGAATTATTGAAAACAAAATAAAATAAGAAAATTGTGTCTTGAAAGCCTTACTTTCTCTAACGCACACTTTTCTTATTTTACTAATCAGGAATAACTACTTTAAATATTGTAAAATTATCTTTGTAACTTACTTCTATTTTTCCCTTATATTTTTCTACTATTGATTTTGCAATAGCAAGCCCTAATCCATACCTTTTCTCCTTCCTATTTCTTGATTTATCAATACGATAAAATCTTTCGAATATTTTATCTTTTTCCTCTTCTGGAATAGGCTCTCCCATATTTTTAACTTCTAACACAATTTCATTTTTTTCCTTTTTTAGCTCTACTATTATTTGTTTTTCTGTATGTTTTATTGCATTATCTATTAATATAGATACAATATGTTCTATGTCTCCTTTACTACCATTGATTATAATATCTTTGTTTATACTATTTATAATCTCTATTTGTTTTTCAAATGCTATGCTTTCAAACATAGAAAGTATAATTTCTACTTCTTCTGATAGATTAAAATTTTCATATTCTTTTGAGTTGTCTATATTTTCTACTTTTGTAAGTAATAATAACTCGTTTACTAATTTATCCATACTGTTTGCTTCATTTTGTATATAACCTATCCATTTATTAGTACCTATTTCGTTTTCTAGCACATCAATATTTGCTTCAATTACTGCTAAAGGTGTTTTTAACTCATGTGAAGCATCTGATATAAATTGCTTTTGCTTTTCAAATGTATCTTCTACTGGTTTTACAATGGTTTTTGATAATCTTTTGGCTATTATATAAATCACTACAAATGATATAATTAGCATAATTGCCGAAAATAAAAGCATCGTTCTTATATGTGAAATAGCATTTTCATTCTCTATTAATATTATGCTTACTTTATTTTCGCCCATTCTTCTTGCTTTATAAACATATTTTCCTATTATTCCCTTCTCTCTATTCCTTTTAGCTATTTTTAATGCATATTCATTTATTGTTCTATCACTTTGATTATCTGAATTTTGAACTATATTTCCATTTTCTACTAAAATATTATATAGTCCTTCAATATTAAATTCTGGCTTTAATCTATATTCTTCTTCCTTTGCCTCTGAATTTCTTTTCGGTTTTCCTTCTATAAATCTGTCAAACATTCCTGTTGTTGCATTTATCGTATTATCATAATTTAGAAAAGCGAATAATGCTATTATGCCTATTATTACAACAGATAGTGATACTATAATTAGTAAGAATATTCTTTTGCTTAACTTTTCAATCATCTTTACTTTCCTTTCCAATGCACAAGCCAAGTTTGAAAAAGAATTAGTATAGTGCTAGGCATTTGCTGAGACTGTTAGAGTTTACTCGTTACAGTCTCAGTATGCAATTTGCTTTAGCAAATTGTATTCCTTATTTTTAAGCTACTTCGTAATATGCTGATTATTTTTCAAACTTCCTCCATCGTGTATCCTATTCCTCTTACTGCCTTTATCTTTACCTTTGATTTTAGAAGTTTTAATTTTTTTCTCAAAAAGGATATATATACTTCTACATTGTTATATTCTGCTTCACTATTTACTCCCCAAATTTTGTTTGCTAACATTTCTCTATCAACTATCTGCTTTTGATTTAATAACAATATTTCAAGTAAGTTTAGTTCTTTACCATTTATAGGAATTTCTATATCTTTAGAGCTCATTTTTCCTGTGCTTAAGTCTAGTTTTAAATCACTATATGTTAAAATATTAGTATCTTTTGTATTTGTATTTCTTCTAAGAACTGCTTTTATTCTAGCTATAAGTTCTCTAATATGAAACGGCTTTGTAATATAGTCATCTGCTCCATTTTCTAGTCCATTTAATTTATCTGACATTTCGGATTTCGCTGTTAGCATTATAACTGGTGTTTTTATTTCTTCATTTCTTAAAGTTTTAAGTATATCAAACCCATTTTTATTTGGTAACATTACATCTAGCAAAATTAAATCATAAATATTTGTTAATGCTTCATTTTCGCCTTCTTCTCCATTTGTTATTATACAAGTTGTAAAGTTTTCCTTTTTTAATGTTTCTGATATTGCATCTGCTAGACTATATTCGTCTTCTATTATTAAAATTTTCATTATTCTCACCTTTTATATTGTATAAGACAAACCTTGAAGTTTTATTGAATATTATTCTGACCTTAATGCTAATACCGGGTCTTCTTTTGCTGCTTTCTTTGAAGGGATAATACCTCCTATTAGTGTTAAAACTGTACTTAATATAATTAATATAATTCCAGCTGTAATTGGAAGCACTGCTTTTACTTCTACTCCATTTGACATTGACTGAATAATACTATTTGTAGGTATTAGTAGCAAAAGTGTAATTACTATTCCAATTACTCCTGCAAGAAATCCTATTATAAATGTTTCTGCATTAAATACTTGTGCTATGTTATGCTTTGAAGCCCCTATTGCTCTCAATATTCCTATCTCCTTTTTACGCTCTAACACACTTATATAAGTAATAACACCTATCATAATAGATGAAACAACTAATGATATTCCAACAAATGCAATAATTACATAGCTAACAACATCAACTATTGTTGTTACTGAACTCATTAAAGTTCCTACCATATCTGTATAAGAAATAACTTTGTTTTCTTCTCCTTTTTCTTTCATCTTGTCATTATATTCACTAAGAATTCTTGCAATTTCTTCATTTCCTTCAAAATCTCTTGGATAAATATCAATTCCTGTAGGTTCTTTAAAATCTACATAATTTAATTTTTTCAAATTATTCTCATAAGTATTATTCTCTTTTGTCATAAATGAAGCAAGAAGTTCTGTCAGTTCTTCTTCATTCATTTTCATTTTAAATGCTCCAACAAACTCTTTTTCATCAATGCTAATTGCATTTGCCATTGATTTGCTTAACTTATTTATAGATGATCTCATTTCTTTTTCTAAACTTTTACTCATTGTATTCATTACTTTTGCCATATAATTTTGCATTATTTTTGAAATTTGTTTGTCTAAATTTTGTGATTGCATTATTTTAGTTAAGTTAGCAGTTATAATATCCTTTGCTTCTTTTGAGTTTATATACTCTGTAAAATATTTGTCTAAATCTTTTATGCTTTGTAAATTATTTTGTTTTACATATTTTTCATATTCTTTTAAAACCTTTATCATAATTTTTTGCATTTGTTCCTGAGTAATATTAAGTTTTCCTGTCTCTTTAATTGCCGCTTCTATCTCTTTTCTTAACAATTCTCCTGCCTCTTTTGATGATAAATAATCTGATAATTGTTTTCCCATTTTATTAATATCTGCTTCTGGATATTTCTTCATATAAATCTCATATCCTTTTAACAAATCTGTCATTAAATTCTGCATGTCTTTTTCTGAAATAGAAAACTCTATATTATTCAAAATCTCATTCATCTCTATTGGTGGTAATGAGTTCATGCTTGCTAAATTATTTAAATTTTTGAAATCTATGTTTATCTTTGATTGATTTATTTTAAAAGCTGATTTTATGGCATTTGTATCTACTTCTATTAAAGAATTCATATCAAAAGAACTTTCTTCCTCAGTTGCATCAAATCTTTTCCCAGTAAATACATTTACCTCTGGTGATTGTAATTGTTCTTGTACTATCTTACTATTAACAGCATTTTCAATAATATGGTTTGTTAAATCATTAGTATATCCTATTCCTGTCATTAACATTGCAGCAGTTATTCCTTCTTTTGGTTGTACTACTCCTACTATTTTTAGTTCTTCTCCATTTTGTACAACATTTTTCATATATTCAGTATTCTCTGTTTTATCTTGCCAAATTTTAAATTCTTCGTCATATTCATAACAATCATAGTTATTAATTAATTTGAATGTAATTCCTACTAAATCCTCATATGAATATGTTTCTGTATAATCTGGGATGTTAGCAATATCTCCTGATGCAAATTTATCTACTATATTATCTAATTCTCCATATTCTCTTAACCCTAGTACATATAACATAAAATCTACAATATTTCCTTGAGATGTAAGGACTATCACACATTCATCATATTTAGTTGGCCATTTACCTGCTTTAATATCATATTGACCTTCAAACAATTTTGTATCACTTGGCATTGGATAAAATATATCTGTACTCATCATACTAGACATTAGACTACTACTACTCATTCCTGAACCTATACCCAAACTTGTAAAAGATATATCTGGATTGATTTGTCTTAAGTTTTCTGTATCATTTTTATAAATTGTTGGTATCACTCCATATTTATATTCTATTGCCTTTGAATAATCTCCAATTTTGCATTCATCGCTTTCTATATATTGTTTTAAAGATGCTAAATCATTTGAGCCTATTTTAGACATCATGCTTATTATTCTTTTTGTTACATTAACATTATCATCTTCTTTTTTTATATTATCATTTTCTACTAATATCATTGAACTAATGTCTATCCCTGATTTTTGTATTTGTACAGGATACTCTGACAAAGTGTCTTCTTCTACTGACTTTATATATGTATTAACACCATTTGATATTGAGAGTATGAGTGCAATACCTATAATTCCTATTGAACCTGCAAAAGATGTTAAAAATGTTCTTCCTTTTTTAGTTTTTAAATTATTAAAACTCAAAAGTAGCGAGGTTAAAAATGACATTGAAGTTTTTCCCATGTTTTTATGTTGTGGTTTTTTGTATTTTTCTTCTTTTACCATATATGGATCTGTATCAGAACGTATTTTACCATCTCTTAGATTAACTATACGTGTTGCATATTGTTCTGCTAGTTCTGGATTATGTGTTACCATTACAACCAATCTGTCTTTTGCAACCTCTTTTAATAATTCCATTACTTGAACACTTGTATTACTGTCTAATGCTCCTGTTGGTTCATCTGCAAGAAGTATATCTGGATCATTTACTAATGCTCTTGCAATAGCAACTCTTTGCATTTGCCCTCCTGATAATTGGTTTGGTTTTTTATGTGCTTGTTCTGCAAGATTTACTTGTGCCAAAGCCTTCATTGCTTTTTCTCTACGTTTGCTTTTTGATACACCTGAAATTGTTAATGCAAGTTCTACATTAGATAAAATAGTTTGATGAGGAATTAAATTATAGCTTTGAAATACAAATCCTATTGTGTGATTACGATAAGAATCCCAATCTCTGTCTTTATAGTCTTTTGTTGAGATTTCATTAATTATTAAATCTCCTTTATCGTAACGATCTAGTCCTCCAATTATATTTAAAAGTGTTGTCTTTCCTGAGCCACTTGGTCCAAGTATCGCAACAAATTCATTATCTCTTAAGTTTAAACTTACATTATCTAATGCTTTTTGTATTAGATTTCCTGTCTTATATTCTTTATATACATTTTTGATTTGTAACATCTAGTACCTTCTTTCTTAAAAGCTCTTAGTTGCTTTTATCCAATTATTAATCATACCATATTTATGGCTAATTTTCTAGCCTATACACACAATATTCACAAAAAATTAATAAATTGCAATTTATAGCTTTAAAATTTACTAATGTCCTGCAACGGGTGATTTTTAATAATTTTTCTTGTGTCCCGACTTAACAAAATGTATTTCGCTAACGCTCAAACATTTTATAAAGCGGTCACCCAACATCTATCGAAAAATTATTAATTAATCCCCCTGCACGGACTTTAAGTTTATTTTGCTGTGAATTGTAATTTATAACTCTTTAAAAAAGCAGATAATTTTTGTGAAATTACCCGCTTTTTTATTCTATTTATTCATTATTTCTTTGTATATTTTACTAATGTCAGCTTCATCTTTGTATTTATTCTCCATTGGACACATTCCAGTTTTATCATTATTTTGAATATATTCTACTAAATTTTTATATTCATATTTTACATTATTTTTCTCTAGCACTGGAAGTGCATGTTTACTCATAACATCTGCATATATTTCTTTAACTCCTGCAACTGTTAGCATACTTCCTGCTAATTTTCCTATTACCTTGTCTGCAATGCTTGCTCCTATAAGTGAGTCTTCGTTTTTATGTAATATATCTTTTATGTCATTTATCCTATTTTGATAGTACTCTTTCACTTCTCCATTTGAATATAAAACAACTAAACTAGCATTTGTAGTATAAAGTCTTTCTTTTACTTTTTCTAAATTAGTCATTTTTTAGTTTTAACCTTTCATTCATAACTTTTGCTATAAATGGAACACATGCTAATTGGATAGCAATTCCTGGTAGTCCTGCTATAATGCTTTGCATTACAGATATTCCATAAGTAGGTAATCCAAATATATTTATTGCTGCAAATAATACTCCTGAATATAGTACTCTTCCTAAAATAATTGTTGCAATTAATGATATATATGAGTTAAACTTTTTGTTAAATATACTTAATAATACTGCATATATAACAAGTTCTACAAGCATATATGGTAGTCTTGCAAGAGTTGGCATACCTGTTAATAGATAATTACAAATAACTGAACTTCCAGCAACTATACTTGCTGATAATCCTCCAAATACTAAGGCAGCAATTAGAACTGCAATATGCATTGGTAAAAATGTTGCTCCTGCTGAACTTCCTGCTAAAATATGGAATATTCTAGGTAGTGCTATACCTATTCCACTTAATAATAATGTTCCTACAATATATTTTGCTTTTCTGTTTGATAATGTTTCTATTAAAGTATTTTGTCTTTTTATATCTACTTGTTTTTCTAACATAATATAAATCCTCCTTTATTAATCCAAATTAACTAGTTCATATTCTCTTGTGCCAAATCCTAGTTCACTTGCAGCTTCAATTGTATGAATTCCATGTTGTCTTTCTATTCTTTCTACAAAGTGGTTTCTTCCTGGATCTTTTGAATTATATATCAAGTCTACACATGCTTGGTCTATCACAATTGGATCTGTACTTGCCAAAATTCCAATGTCTTTCATACATGGATCTTCTGCAACTGCACAACAGTCACAGTCTACTGATAAATTACACATTATATTAATATATACGATATTTTCTCCAAAGTATTTTACAACAGAAGAAGCAGCATCTGCCATTGCTTCTAAGAAATCATCTTGTTTTGCAACTTTACTCCATAGTTCTTCTTGTTTTAATGTCTTTCCTGCTGTGTGTATCCATGATTTCCCAGCGCTCGAAGAAACACCTATTGATAATTGTTTTAATGCTCCTCCAAAGCCTCCCATTGGATGCCCTTTAAAGTGTGATAATACTAGCATTGAATCATAGTTCTCTAAATTTTTCCCAACATAATTTTCTTTTATTGCTTTTCCATTTGGAATATCTAATACTAAATCTGGTCCTTCTGCATCCATAATATCTACGTCAAAGTATTTCGTCCAATCATGTTCTTTCATTAATTCTCTGTGTTTCTCAGTTGAATTTCTTGCTCCATCATAAGCTGTATTGCATTCTACAACTGTCCCTTTCAAGTATTCAATCATTGGCTTTACGAATTCTGCTCTTAAATAATTTTGATTTCCTTTTTCTCCTGAATGTAATTTTATTGCAACTTTTCCTTGTAATTTTACTCCTAGAGTTTCGTACATTTTAATTACATTTTCTGGCGTTATTTCTTTGCTAAAATAAACTTTTGATTTTTCCATAAGAGTGCCTTCCTTTCTCTTCAAAATTTATACATTAATTACACAAATTTAATATCTTAGGTAAAAATATCATTACCCCAATTATTGCAGAAGCTATTGCCATAACGAGTACTGCTCCTGCTGAAACATCTTTTGCAATTTTTGCTTTTTCATTTTTTTCTGGCATTGCAATATCAACAACTGTTTCTATAGCTGTATTAAACAATTCTGCTCCTATTACTAATCCAAAAAGTATAATACATATTATCCATTCAAATGTACTTATTTTTAATAAAATTCCTGAGATTATAACTAAAATCATAATTATTACATGTATTTTCATATTTCTTTCCGATTTAAAAGCTGATTTAATTCCTTGAATTGCATATTTAAAACTATTTACTATTTTCTTTTCCATTACTTATTTTCTTTCTAATATAAAGTTTTTTACTATATTACTATATAATATTAAATATGAAATTGCAACTAGAAATCCTGCAAGCACATCACTTGTATAATGTACTCCTAAATATATTCTGCTTATTCCTATTGTTACTATTAAAAATCCTAAAAAAATAATTAAAACTATCTTTATTTTCTCATTCTTTACATATTTATATATAAGATATATTAGAAATCCATAAAATGCCATACTAATCATTGAATGTCCTGAGGGGAAGCTATATCCTGTTTCATCTATTAGTCTAAATTCATTAGGTCTTGGTCTTTGCAAAATATTTTTTAGTACTACATTTAAAGTAGTTGCTATTAATAAATTAAGTGCAATAGATATTCCTACTTTTTTGTTTTTTACTGCAACAAATATAATTGCTGTCAATAAAATCAAACATGTTGCTCCCCCAAAGTGTGTGATAAATTTTGCAATAGGGGTTGCAAAATCTGATATTAGAAATCTTGATACTAAATAATACCCTATAATATCTTTTTTCATAATCTCTTTAGCATATACATCTTCTGCTATCAGCAAAAAACCTATTAAGCAAATAAATAATATTATCCATTTTACATTATTTTTAATAAACTCTTTTATATCAATATTAGTACTCATTTTAACCTCAATCTCTAATCTATATTATCTTCTGCTAAATTCTTTTTTACTTGTTCTGTTACTTTAAAAAACGCATCTAACTCTTCTTGTTTAATATTCTTACCTATAAGTTCTTCCATTTTTCTTAATTCTTCTGTTAAACTTTGAATAATATTCTTTCCTTTATTAGTAAGTTCTATTTCTTTTTTTCTAAAATCTGTTTGTACATCTATTTTTTCTATTATCCCTTTTGTTTCCATATTTTTTAGAATTTCTGAAATTGTAGATTTTCTTAGCTTAAATTCTTGTTCTATATCTTTTTGACATATGTTTTTTTCAGACATATAAAGATATTCCATTATATCAGTTTGTATTTTACTAAATCTTTCATTATTATCACATTTCATGTGCTTCATAACATATCTTGCTATTAGAACTTGAACATTTTTTATTTCTTTTCCAATTCTTCTCATGCTATGACTCCTTTAGTTTCTTTAGATATATTGTTAACAAATTCCGCCAAAATATCTGCTGTTTCTTTAGTTCCATAGCTATCTACATTTATTGCTATATCATAGTTATTTAAGTCTTTCCAATTTCTTTGAGTATAATAATTATAGTGTTTTTCTCTAGATTTATTAATTTTGTTAATTTCAGATACTGCTGTTTTTTCTTGTAAACCATAGTATTGTACTGCTCTTTTTACTTTGTTTTCTTCACTACTATATAGGAAAATATTTATTACATTTTCTTTATCTCTTAATATAAAGTCTGCACATCTTCCTATTATTACACAAGAACCCGTTTCTGCAATTTCTTTTATAGCTTTTGTTTCTGCTATAAATAATTTATCGTCATTTGATAGATTATTATAATATTGTGTATTAAAACTAGATAACAAATTTCCATGTATATTTTGTTCATTGTTTTCTATATATGTAGCTGATAATCCGCTTTTATTGGATATTATTTGTATCAAATCTTTATCATATAACTTTATTCCAAGTCTTTTTGCTAAAAGCTCCCCTACATATCTTCCTCCTGAACCATATTCTCTAGAAATAGTTATTATTACATTATTTGCTACTTCTCTTTTACTTTCCTCATATGCAACTTCTGTTCTATTATTTTGTACTTCTTTTCCTAATTTTTTCATTTCTATTACTAATAATGTAATTGATATTATAATAGCTAATATATCTGCAACAGGTTGAGCATATATTACTCCCATTACATTATACATACTAGATAGTATTATTGCTGCTGGTATGAAAAACAATATTTGTCTAGATAATGTTATAAATGCTGACTTAGTTGGTTTACCAATTGCTTGGAAAAATATTCCTGAAGGTATTTGTATTCCATAAAATAGTACAAACATTAGGAATATTCTAAATGTTAAACATGCAAATTCATTGTATAAAGCATCTCCTGAACCAAAAATTCCTATTAAAGTTTCTGGTATTGTTTGAAATAGTATAAATGCGACTACTGATACCACTGTACTTAATATTAATACTGTTTTTAATGTTTCTTTAACTCTATCAAATTTTCTTGCTCCATAATTAAATCCTACTATTGGCTGACTTCCTGCTGAAATTCCTATTATTATGCTTATTAAAATTTGAGTCATTTTCATAACTATTCCAAGTACTGTAATTGGTATATCTGCACCAAATCTACTCATCTCTCCATATACTCTAAATAATGAATTTTGTACTGATATAACAACTACTATTGCCATTTGTGTTATGAATGATGAAATTCCTAACATTGATACTGTTTTTGCTGTCTTAAACTCAAATTTTAAGTTTTCTTTATTTATTGAAATTGTCTTAAATTTTCTAATATATAATACATTCATTAAAAATGTTACAAATTGTCCTACTATTGTTGCAACTGCTGCTCCCATAACGCCCCATTTCAATACAAATATCGCAACAGCATCTAATATTATATTGATTATTGCACCAGTTACCATGGATGCCATAGAGTATTTAGGTGAACCATCTGCTCTTATTATAGAATTTAAAGTTGTTCCTACCATTACAAATGGTATACCCATTGCAATTATATAACCATAACTTAATGCATATTCTCTTAAAGCATCTGTACATCCAAATATATTAATTAATTGTGGTAAAAATATTAATACTACAATACATAATAGTATTGATGTTATTACTGATATTATAATACCATTTGCAACACCTTTTTCTGCTTCTTTTTTCTTATTTTCTCCTAATTTTAAACTTAAATATGCTGATGTTCCATCTCCAAACATTAATGCAAATGATAAACAAATTACTGTTATTGGGAATATTATATTTGTTGCTCCATTTCCCAAATAGTTTACTCCCCAACCAATAAATATTTGGTCAACAATATTGTATAATGCATTTACTAATAATGATATTATACATGGTATTGCAAATTTTTTTAATAATTTACTGATTTTTTCTGTTCCTAGATTTGAATTTTCCATTTTTTCCTCCCTCTATTGCTTAATTAATTAGTTAGTTAACTAACTAGCTTTACAAAAATAAAAGGTTAGTTTCCTAACCTTTTAATTATACTCTTTCAATTTTTATTTGTCAATATAGATTTTTATTATATTATCCAATTTTTCTTTTATATTTTGAAGTAATGTTTGTTATGACAATAAAACCAACTGCAAATATCACAACCACTCCCATATTTATAAATACTGGTTTTAGGGTTTCAAAATTTATAACTTCTATCTTTTTCATAAGTTCATTATTTTGGATATACCAATATGTAGGTAAAATATGTGCAACCTTCAAAATATTATCTGGTAGCCACTCTACTGGTACAAAAGCTCCGCAAAGGAAACTTGAACCTAATGCTACTACATTTACAATACCGTTTACTGTATTTTTATTATTTACTAGATTTCCTATTAAAAATGCAATAGTTAATGCACACATTGTAAATATAAATGAATTTACAATATATATTAGTCCTCTTATAGTAAACATTGCATCTCCTATTAGTATAAAACTTATTATTACATATACAAGCCATAGAAAAATTGCAAATAGTGCGTTTCCCAATAATAAAATTCTATTATGCTTTTTATAATTCATACTACTTATAGTTGTTCTTTTCTTTATATTTTTTTCATTAAAACTTGATAATATCACACATATTAAATATATTGCTCCTGCAAGTATACTGTAACTTGCAAAGTTGTAATAAAAGCTTACTCTTTCTAGACTTTCATTATCTAATTTTGATGTCATTTCTATTTCAGCTTCTTTTGATAAAGTATCATTTATCTTGGATATAATCTCTTCTTCATCTTTTATATTTTCAGTATATATTTTTTCTGTTTTTATATATCTTGTAAGTAGCATTTCTGCATAACTTGACTGATAATCTCCTGTGCTTTTTATTTCTATTTCAGGGCTTTTTCCGTTCTAATACTTCTTGTCTATAATTTTTTGGTATGTATATAATATAGTTTACATCTCTATAAAACAAGGCATCATTAATTGCTTCTTCGTCATTCTTTATATCTATAATGTTTGAATTTTTTTGAATATATTCTACTAAATTTTTAGTAATTCCTACATTTTCGTCGTTGTTAATTATAAGTACATCTGGTTTTGCTGCAACAAAGCTTGTCTGATTATCACTTGTGCTCATGTTAAATGCACCAAATACAACTAGTATTATTGTATACAAAATCGCAATAAACTTATTTTTATTTAATACTTTTAAAAATGCTTTAAAAACTGTCATACTTCTGCCTCCTTAGTCCCTTAATAGATATTAATATCATAATAGCAGCAAATATTATAAGACTTACTAGATTAAAGAAATATCTATAAAAAGTATCATAATAATATAATGAATATAGTCCATCTGTTATCATGTTTGCTGGATTAATTTTATTCAAAATTGGTATATTTTTATCTACAATGTATTTCATAGTAATTCCCATCATTCCTGACAAAAAGCATCCAAACATAGATACAGCAATTAATATTCCTGTTTTAGCATTTTCGTTAGATTTTATGAGTGTTGCAACAGCTACTCCTATACTTAAACCTGCGAAACTTCCAACTAATGATAATAATATAATTAATGGAAAGTTATTTCCATAATCGACTTTGATAATAAATACTGTATATAAGAATAAGAGTGCAAGTCCTATTAGTTGTGTAATGTAGCTTGCACATAGACTTGAAGCTATCACTTTTCCTTTACTTATTGGCGCAACTCCCATTCTTTTTCCAATATTTCCCATGTTAGGTAAATTGTTGTTTATTACTACCATACTAAGTGTTCCACAATAAAGGCATGTCATTGCAATTAAAGTATAAAATTCTATCATTGTATAACTTAAGTTAGAACTAGAAACATTTTTTATATTTGTTTCTTCATTTTGAGCTATATCTAATACTTCTTTATATATTTTTTCATAGTCTATTTGTAAATTTCCAAGTTTCATTTCTTCTTTTATTTTGTCTTCTACTATTTCTCCTGTTATTTTTGCAGTCTGTTCTATTTCTTCTGTTACATATTTTAATATTGTTTCATTAATTCCATTCAATTTAACTGTTATTTTAGACTTTCCTTCTTCTATTTTTAAATATCCTGATATTTCATCTTTATCAAGCATTTCTTTTGCTTCTTCTTCATTTACATATTTTGTTTCAAATAGTCTATCTTCGTTATTCTCATCACTTAGTGTTTTAAATGATTCTTTTAATGGCTCATTTTCTTTAAATTCATCATTATCAATTATTGCGATATTTATAATATCTAATTTTTCACTGTTTTCTATATTAGAAAATGCTAGATTAAAAAATGTTGCCATTATTATTGGAAATGCAAATGTCCAAAATATCAACATTTTATTCCCAAATAATACTTTCAAGGTATACTTAAAATTATGTATAAACATTAATCTCTAAGCTCCTTTCCTGTTAATTCTAGGAATACATCATTAAGGGTTGGTCTTTCTGAATAAATTTTATTGTATATTATATTCTCTTTTTTTAAATAGTCAATTAATTCTCCTAAATTGTTTTCTCCTTTTTTGTAGCTAATTATTAGATTATTGTTATCAAAATTTACTGTATCTACATTACTTAATTTCTTAATATTATCTAAGCTTATACTTTCTTTATTTTTTATTTCAACTGTGACTTTTTCTTCTATACTTGCTTTTGATTTTAGCTCATCTGCTGTACCTTCTGCTATTACTTTTCCTTTATCAAGTATTATTATTCTATCACATAGGATTTCTACTTCCTCCATATAATGAGTAGTATATACTATTGTTGCTCCTGCATTTCTTAACTTTTCTATACCATCTAATATATTGTTTCTACTTTGTGGATCAACTGCAACTGTTGGTTCATCTAAGAAAATTAATTTTGGCTTATGTGCAATCCCACATGCTATATTTAATCTTCTTAAAAGTCCTCCTGACAATTGCTTTGGATAAAATTTTCTAAATTCTTCTAATCCAACTAGTTCTATTGCATCCTCTATATATTTTTTTCTAGTTTCTTTGTCTTTTACATAAAGTCCACAAAAATAATCTATATTTTCATATACTGTTAATTCTTCAAATACAGCTACTTCTTGAAATATAACTCCCAATTCTCTTTTTATTTCATAAGAATCTGGTTTCATTTCTTTTCCAAATATTTTTATACTTCCTTTGCTAAATTTTAATAAAGATAATATACAATTAATTGTTGTTGATTTACCACTTCCATTTGGTCCGAAGTAAGCCTAGTATCTCTCCTTGATGAACTTCAAATGATAAATCATCAATTGCTTTAAGCTCTTTATATTCCTTAGTTAAGTTTTTAATTTCAATAATATTATTCATTTATTCTTTTCTCCCTTTCTTCTCTTCAAATTTCTTTCCTAATACCATCTGTCTAACTGTTGTTTGTAATATGTTGTCTATTTCATTTTCTGTAAAATCAACTGTTTTTGTTGCTATTAAACTTGCAATTCCATGTGTAAATATCCATACTTTTACATGAAATCTTTTCTGCTCTTCATAAGAAAAACCTGTAAGTTTTTGTCCTGCTTTAATAATTTCATCACTTATCTCATCTGACATCATAAAATTTTCAGCATTCAAATTTGTCTTTCCCATGAACATTAGCTTAAAAAATTCTGGATAGTCTTTTGCAAATTTAATATATGATAATCCTGTACCTTTATATGAATTTTCTTTATCAATCCCTTTTAACATATATTCATGATATATGTTTTTCATTTTTTCATAAATAGCTTTATTTAATTCTTCCATATTATTGTAATGATTAAATATTGGATGTACAGATGAATTTAATTCTTTAGCTATTTTTCTAGCATTTAGTCCTTCAAACCCTTGATTTTTGACTATTTCAAATGCGGTATTCATCACGTCTTCCTTAGTAAATTGTTGTTTTTTAGGCATTTTTCTTCCTTTCTCCTAACTAGTGTTAGGTAACGTATGTTATTTATTATAACATACGTTAAATCTATTGTAAATAGATTTAAATCCAAAATTTGATTTTATGTTAATAATGTGGTATAATATATTTGCAAGATCCTATCAGATTTTGTAAATAAAAAAGGAGGGTTCAGAATACTATGAACCAAATGATGAAAGTTTTTCAGGAGTATTGCACTCCGACCGCAATCAAGCGGCTGAATTACGAGCTGTTGCTCACCACTGCGGAAGAGCGGTTTGGCACGCTTCACCTCAGGGCAAACGACCCGAAGTATCCAGAGTTCTTGGTACTTAAGATGGAGCCTGGTGATATCTGCGGACTCAATGGTGGCAATATCTTCATCATCCATGACGAAGATGCCATCGAAGCCTACATCACGATGTCCCTTACCATTAAGGGGCACAAAGGTGAAGATTTCCAATGCTATATTCCCATCCCTGGTTCCAAGAAGCCTTTCGAGGTAAATGAAAACCTCGCCAAGCTTTTCCCCACCAGCTCTATCCAGACCCTCAAGAACTTCTTCTTGAAAGTCTCTCAGCAAGCCAAAGTGCGTCTTGATTTTGGCTATGAGGATTCTTCATCCTGTAGTGATCGCTAAGTGCGTTTTTCTTGAAAAACACCCTTTTACAAAACGGGCACCCATTTATGGGGTGCCCGTTTTGTTTTTAATTATACCATTCAAATTCCCAGTCTAATATTTTTACTGTATCTCCTTCTTTTATTCCTAATCTTCTTAATTCTGTCTCTACTCCTATTGTTGCTATACTTTTTTGAAGATAATGCATTGATTCTCTATCTTGTATATTAACCTTTCTCATTAATCTTTCTATTGCTGGTCCTTTTACAATAAAGTCATGTCCTTTTATTTCTATTTCAAAAGGATTTTCTTCATCTTTTAAAGTATATACTATCTTATCATCTACTTCTATTAAATCTTCTTTAGGTAATTTTTTAAGTTCTTCTGCAACATATTTCATAAGATCATTTATTCCTTGTTTTGATGCAGCAGATATCTTAAATATCTCCATATTTTCTTTCTTAGCAATTTTTTCTAGTTCTTCATATAGTTTGTTATCTTGCATTACATCTATCTTATTTGCAACTATTACTTGCTTTCTTTTACTTAGTTTTTTATTATATCTTTTTAATTCTTCTTGTATTATATAAAAATCTTCTACTGGATTTCTTCCTTCTTGTCCTGATACATCTATAAAGTGTAATAATAGTCTTGTTCTTTCTATATGACGTAAAAATTGTATTCCAAGTCCTACTCCGTTACTTGCCCCTTCTATAATTCCTGGTATATCTGCTATTACAAAGCTATCTCCATATTGTGTTTTTGCAACTCCAAGATTTGGTATTATTGTTGTGAAATGATAATCTGCTATTTTAGGTGTTGCTGATGTTACTATTGAAAGAAATGTTGATTTACCGACATTTGGAAAGCCGATTAATCCAACATCTGCTAATAGTTTTAATTCTAATATTATTTCTAGTTCTATTCCCTTTTCTCCATCCTGTGCAAATCTTGGGGCTTGTCTTGTAGAAGTTGCAAAGTGAGAATTTCCTTTTCCTCCTCTACCTCCTGGAAGTATTAATTCTTTTTGTTTTTCTTCTGATAAATCTGCAAGTATTTTTCCTGTTTTTACATCTTTTACAACTGTTCCTCTTGGTACTTTAACATATAAGTCTTGTCCTGATTTACCATAACAGTGATTGCCACTTCCATTTTGACCATTTTCTGCTTTAAATTTCTTTTTATATCTAAAGTCTAAAAGAGTATTTGCATCTGGATCTACAACAAAATAGATACTACCGCCATTTCCTCCATCTCCTCCGTCTGGTCCTCCTGATGCAACATATTTTTCTCTTCTAAATGTAATAGCACCATTTCCTCCATCTCCAGATTTGATTATGACTTTCGCATAGTCTGTAAACATACTTGTCCTTTCCGTTCTAAAATAAACTTTGTTTTACTTAGTTAAATCCAGCTTAATACTCATTCAATATATAATTGTGTTCTTATGAATATTAGACTAAGTTTAACAAAGTAATATTTGTTTCTTTTTAACTTGTTTCTTTTAATATATAAGTCCAACTTTATTGTATACATCTTCAAGAGTTTTATTTGCTCTTTCTTTTGCTTTTTCTGCACCTTTTCTATATATACTTTCTAAGTAGTCAGGATTTAATAATAATTTATTATATTTTTCTTGTATTGGTCTTAGTTCTTCAATTACACATTCTGCGACTGCTTTTTTAAAGTCTCCATATCCTTTTCCTTCGAATTCTTTTTCTATATTTTCTTTAGTTTTTCCGTGTTATTGCACTATATATTGATATAAGATTACTTATACCAGGTTTGTTTTCTACATCATATCTTACAATATTTTCTGAATCTGTAACTGACTTCTTAAATTTGCTCATTATTGTATCTGCTTCGTCATTAAGTAATATATAGTCATTTGGTATCACTGAGCTTTTGCTCATTTTGCTTTTTGGATCTTGTAATCCCATTACACGTGCTGCAGCTCCTTGTATATATCCTTCTGGCAATTTAAAAGTTTCTCCATATAGTTTGTTAAATCTATCTGCTATATCCCTCGCTATTTCTAAATGTTGCCTTTGGTCTTCTCCAACTGGTACTAGGTCTGTTTGATATAGTAATATATCTGCTGCCATTAATACTGGATATGTAAATAATCCACTATTTATATTATCTGCATGTTTTGTAGATTTATCCTTAAATTGTGTCATTCTTGAAAGTTCTCCCATATATGTATAACAATTAAGTACCCAACTTAATTCACTATGTGCTGAAACTTGTGCTTGATAAAAAATATGGCTTTTTTCTGGGTCAAGTCCTGTTGCTATATATAAAGCTAAAAGCTTTTTACTATTTTCCCTTAATGTTTCTGGATCGTTTCTTATTGTTAAAGCATGTAGATTAACAACTGAATAATAACACTCGTATTCATCTTGCATTTTCACAAAATTTTTTAATGCACCTAAATAGTTACCAAGTGTTAAATTTCCTGTTGGTTGTATTCCACTAAATATAACTTTTTTGTCCATTTTTATCAATCCTTTCTAAAAATATATAATTTAATTTTGACAAGAATTGCTATTTGGCTAGGCGTATAAATTTGAAATCAATGAGGCGTGCTTTTTGCACGTTGATTTGATTTCAAGTGCAGTACAACAACGCCAAATGGTGATTATTATCAAAATTATTTCATGTTTTCTTTTTCAATATCACAAATAAGATTTACTCTTGCTTCATGTCTTCCGCCTTCAAATTCTGTTGCTAAAAATTGTCTCACTATGCATATTGCTTCATTTGTGCTTATATAATCTGCTCCTAATGCAAGCATATTTGCATTATTGTGCATTCTTGAGAATTTCGCTGTTTGTTCTTGATAGCATACTGCACATCTTACTCCCTTAAATTTGTTTGCAACCATTGACATTCCTATTCCTGATCTACATATAAGTATTCCAATATCTGCTTTTTTGTCTGACACGTCTTTTGCTACTGCTTTTGCAATATTTGGGTAATCAACACTTTCTTCTGAAAATGTTCCTTTATCTTCATATTCTATCTCTTTTTCTTCAAAGTATTTTTTTATCTCTTCTTTTAACTTAAATCCTCCATGATCTGCTCCTATTACTATCATAACTTTTACCTCACTTTTTTAATTTAAACAACAATTAACATTTGACATTATGTTTATTAGCCTGTTAAATACAATTCTTGTTTAAATTAATCTATTTTATAATTTTTTATATCTTCATTTATTTTATTTTTAAATTCTTCCACTGCCATTTGTCCTATATCTCCGTCTTTTCTTGAACGTACGCTTACACTATTACTTTCTACTTCTTTTTCTCCTATTACTAGCATGTATGGTACTTTTTGCATTTGAGCTTCTCTAATTTTATATCCTATCTTTTCATTTCTATCGTCTAATTCTATTCTTATTCCTAAATTTTCTAGTTCATTCTTTATTTTGCTTGCATACCCTATTTGATTATCTGATATTGGTAATAATTTTACTTGTACTGGTGCAAGCCACATTGGAAATGCTCCTTTTGTTTCTTCTATTAGGAATGCTAAAAATCTATCAAATGTTCCAAGTATTGCTCTATGGATAACTACTGGTCTATGTGCTGCTCCGTCTTCTCCTATATATTCTAGTTCAAATCTTTGTGGTAATAAGAAGTCTAATTGACATGTAGATATTGTTACGTCATGTCCTACTGCTGTTTTTATTTGTACATCTAGTTTTGGTCCATAGAATGCTGCTTCTCCTTCTGCTTCATAAAAATCTAGGTTCATTTCTGTTAATATACTTCTTAATTCTGTTTCTGCCATTTCCCACATTTCGTCATCATCAAAGTATTTTTCTTTGTTTGCTTTATCTCTTAATGATAATCTAAATGTGTAGTCTGTAAATCCAAAGTCTTTATATACTGAAAGTATCAATTCTACTACTTTTCCGAATTCTTCTTTTATCTGATCTGGTCTTACAAATAAATGTGCATCGTTTTGACACATTTCGCGAACTCTTTCTAATCCACATACACTTCCACTGTCTTCAAATCTAAAGTCATGTGCAAGTTCTCCTATTCTTATTGGTAATTCTCTATATGAATGCATTTTGTTTTTATATATTAACATGTGATGTGGACAATTCATTGGTCTTAATACTAATTCTTCATTTTCCATTTTCATTACTGGAAACATATCGTCTTTATAATGATCCCAGTGTCCACTTGTTTTGTATAAGTCTACATTTGCCATTGATGGTGTATATACGTGACTATAACCCATTCTAGCTTCTTTGTCTTGTATATATCTTTCTAATAATCTTCTAACTGTTGCACCATTTGGTAAATACATTGGAAGTCCTGAGCCTACTAATGGGTGTGTCATAAATAAATCTAATTCTTTTCCAATTTTTCTGTGGTCTCTTTGTTTTGCTTCCTCTAATTCTTTCAAATATTCTTCTAATTGACTTTGTTTTGGGAATGATATTGCATATATTCTTTGTAGCATTTTATTTTTTTCACTACCACGCCAATATGCTCCTGAAGATGATAATATCTTTATCTTATTTACCTCTCCTGTACTTTGTAAATGTGGTCCTGCACAAAGGTCTGTAAATTCTCCTTGTTTATAAAAAGAAATTTCTTCTCCTTCTGGTAATTCTTCTATTAACTCTACTTTATATGGCTCGTCCTTCATAAATTCAATTGCTTCTTTTTTAGGTAATGAATACCTTTCTATACCTAATTTTTCTTTTATTATTTTATTCATTTCTTCTTCAATTTTTTGCTTGTCTTCGTCTGAAAATGGGGTTTCAGTATCAAAATCATAATAGAAACCATTGTCTATTGCTGGCCCTATTGCAAGTTTTACATTTGGAAATAGTCTTTTTACCGCTTGTGCCATTATGTGTGATGTTGTATGCCAGTAAGCCTTTTTTCCTTCTAGACTGTTATCAAATGTAAGTATTTCTACATTACAGTCCTTTTCTAGCTTAAATCTTAAATCCTCTACTTTACCATCAACTAATACTGCTGTCATATTTCTTGCTAGTCCTTCACTTATAATTTGTGCTAATTCTAATGCTGTTATGCCTGCTTCTACTTGTTTTTTGTTTCCATCTTTTAATGTTATATTTATCATACTGATGTACCCCTTTCTTTTTCTTTAATTTTTTTAGATAGTAGGAATTTTCACCACTAAAGTAGCGAAAAGCTCCATACTAGATAATTATGCAAAATTTACAATATCTTAATGATTTATCATTTTGATATTGTTAGTTTTGTTTTTTATTATACTACAAAGTTTAAGTAAAAGCAATAATAATATTATTCCAGTAAATACTCCGAGCTGAATCAATAAATATATCCTTTATTTGACAACTTCTCCCGTGGAACAAAGTATTGATGTATTTCGTCTGTTATAGCATACATACTTCCTATTGCCTGTGTTACTAATATTTTATTTTTTGTTTGAACTTCAAATGTTGTTAGTGTCATACAAATTATTATTCCACCAATAGTATATATTGTATAATGTGCAAGTTTTCTAATAACTGGATTTAGTTCTTCTATTTTTGTTTCTTTTTCCTGCTCTGATAGTGTGTTTTTATATATTATATTAACTATTTTTTTAGTTACATCTGAACTTGTATTTTTAGATTCATCTGACTGTTGATTTGAAAAGCAGAATATAACTATCATCCATACTATCGTTAAGATTATAAATAATATACTTGTTTTCCTCATTTTGACCTCCATAGCTTATATTATATCAGCATTGTTCTTCATATTCAATTATTTTCAGTACAAAAATAGATATGCAAACTTTTCTTTACATATCTATTTTTTATAAAGAACAAAAGTCTTATTAAATCTGCTCTATTGTTCCTTTTCCCATTATGTAATTTTTAATTCTAACATAGTCTGTTGCATAAATATTGTTATCATTATTTATATCAGCAGCCTTCAAATATGCTCCTTCTAGTTTTTTCTTTCCCATTATATGGTTTTTAATACGTACATAGTCTGTTGCATAAATTAGTCCGTCTCCATTTACGTCTCCTTTGACTACTACTGTGTAGTTATATTGTTTTTGATTTATTGTTAATGTAATTTTCATATTAGTTGCTATATTTCCTGATGTAATTTCACGTCCTTCTGCGTTTTTTATTCTTACAAGTGTTACATTAGGATTGCTTGTAATTGCTTTCTTTATATCAGAAACATTGCTTCCTAGCTTAAATCCAACTATATAGCTGTCTTTTTTTGTTAATCCTAATTGTTTAAGCACTTCTGTTTCAGAAGCAACAACACTAGGCTTTTCTTTCGCTTTTACTGTTACTATACATTTTGCTGTTTTTCCATTTACTGTAGTCGCTGTTATAGTAGCTGTTCCTAATGATTTTGCTGTTATTTTTCCATTATTATCAACACTTGCAACATTTAGATTACTTGTAGTCCATTTAACAGTCTTTCCCATAGTATGATTTGTTGGGGTTATTGTTGCACTTAGTTGTGTAGTTTCTCTTTCATAAAGACTTACAGTACTTTTATTAAGTTTTATTCCCGTAATAGGTACATTTACAGGTGGTGGAGTTACAGTTATATTACTAACATTTACTTTGCTTTCCATTCTCATGGTTTGTGTCCCTACTTTTAAATCTGCATAAATTTTAGCTGTTCCATTTTTTAATCCTTGTATGCGATTATTAACATATTTGATAATTGTAGAGTCACTTACAGTTATTGAAAAAGGAAGTGTTGTTTTTGGATTTGTCGTTATATTAAAAGCTACTTCTTCTTTGCCTTTTATATTGATTTCTTCTAAAACGGATATTCCTATAATTCCTTTTCCTAAAGAGTTTTCAGGTAAGGTTGTTAAATTGTGTCCAAAAGATGCATACCCACCTACTGAATTTGACATTTTAGTTTTTGAATAATCATAATATGCGTTTTGTGGTATTTTATATGATAAGTCGCCAATGCACTGTATTCCTATAAAAGCTCCTTTATTAGAGTTTCCACTTACATTTCCATTTGTATAACAGCTCTTAATTGTAGCATTCATATTAATTCCAATGAAACCTCCTACATTCTTTTCTGAGGTTACATTAACAGATGATGAGCAGTTTTCAATAGTAGTTGCATTATCTACATTCCCTGCAAATCCTCCTGTTGAGCTTAAAGAGTTGATTTGGCTTGCTATATTTTTTACTGAACCTGATTTTAAATGGATATTTTTCAAAGTTACATTTTCTGCAACACATGTAAATCCTCCAAGATAGTCTCCTGTTCCTGGGCTTATATTTATATTCTCAACATTTACATTTTCAATCAATGTTCTCGTATCATAAATTCCTGCACTATAAAATAGTCCTGTTCCAGCAGATGAAATATTTTTTATAGTTTTATTATTTCCATTTAGATTTCCTTTAAATTCTATTTTAGGATAGTCTTTTATATTTGCGAAGTCTAAGTCTTGCATTATTTTATAATATTTATTTTTTGTTTCTATTTTCATTAAGTACAAAAAAGTATCTACATCATAAATCAAATATGGACTTTCTTTTGTTCCTTCTCCTTGTACTTTAGGAAAAGTTACATTAAAAGTAACAGATTTATCTGTTTGTGATACAACTTCAACAACTATTCCTGAATTACTGCCGTCTGAATAATAAATTGTTTTATTATCAAATTTATCGCTGTCTTTTTGAAATTCTTTTCCTAAAATTATTCTACTAGTATTTAATGTTGCTTTTGATAATTCTCCTTTTCCTTCTCCTAATATATTTTCATTGGGTCTAAATACAAATACATGATCATTTTCTCCATGATCTCCACCGTGACGTATTTCCTAAATATTTGTTATTGTCATTTACACGGTAAACAATTATTCCACTCATATCTGCACTATATTCATCATATGTATTTTGTTTTTCATGATATTCTACAATAAAATATTCTTTACTATTCTTATTTTGTTCTATCTTGATTGCACGCATTTCATTATCATCTTTAAATTCTGGTTTATATAAAGTTATATTATTTGTTGTTTTATTAATTATTGGTAATGGCGCATGCCAATTTGTGTCAATATGATAGTCACTTATAAAATATGTTAAGAAGTTTTGTGGGTTTGAACCTATTGAATTTCCCATAATGTCATAAAATCCAACTGGTCTATTTGCTGATGCTCCATATCTATATAGATCCATATACCCCAATGTATGTCCAAATTCATGTATGATTGTTCCATAAGTACCTCTATTTAAAGAAAATACACTAGCTGATTTTGTATAATCTTCTACATAAATAAGATTATATCCTACTACTGTTTTTTCTAATATTTTTTCTGTAATTCCTGTATTGTCTAATTTGTGTGACCATAATAAATCTTGCCATGCAATACTACTAGGTAAGTTGTTTTGTCCTTCAACAAAAAATGATATTGCATCTACAATTCCGTCATTTCCAGAGTCTATATCATTTCCTGTTATTCCTTCATCTTCTATCTGTTTTGCAACATATTTAACAGCATTATTGACTAATTCTGTTTCTCTTTTTAATGATTCATTTTTGTCCTTATATCCAATAGTATTTGTATCACTATATTTTAGATAATATCCTATTGGATGAGGATCTTTATATGCAACTATATTTCCATTTACTTTAGGAAATATTTCTGTAATAATTGATAACTTTTTATAACTTTGCATTTCAAAATATTTTTTGAATGAAGGAACATTTATCTTTCCTTTTACTGTTTCCATTTCAAATAATTCATCACTATTAAATATTGTTTTAGCATTATTAATACATTCTGTGTCATCTATATGGTTTTGTACATTTATGTCACTATCATTAAATTTAATAAATACAGCTAAGTTTTTAATTGTTTTCGTACTTGACTTATTGTTTTGATTTAGTGTAATTTGTTTGTTTTCTAATGGCTCTATTCCATATAGCTCATTGTAGTCTGAAATAACCTCTTGTTCATCATATTGTTTTTCTTCTTCTACTTCTATTTCTTGTGTTTCTGCGGCTTTAACAATATATGTAAAACTATATGTTGTTAATATAAAGTTCAAACATATAAATATTGTTAATAAAAAACTAATGCACTTTTTCATCCAATTTTCCCTTTCTTAATTTTAAAATTATAAAAATCACAGCAATAGTATATAATACTAAAATTATAACTAAAGAATATATTATTATATTTTTCATATTTATTTCTTTAATCATTCCTTCATATTGGTTATAAGTTATAGGAGCACTATTAGAATATAATTGCAAAGTTTTTTCTTTAGTTTCATATAAGTATTCTATATTTTCTCCTTCATTGTTTATTGCATTTAATAAATAATAATTTTCAAATCCTTCTTTAAATTTATATCCTGTTATTTCTTTTTCTTCTATTGTTATTAATGATATTTCAAATCCTTCTTTTTCTCTATATGTATCTAGTAAATATAAATTACGATTATCTATTTTTAGAGGAATCATTTTATTTGTACATTCATTTTTTCAGTGTCTATTATATAAAAACTTTTGTTGTTTTCATTATCAACACCATAAAATATAGAAAATTTTTCATTATTAAAAATACTAATTTTGTGTTCTTTGATTGTATATTCTTTTTTATTAAACCCTTCTGGAATAGTAATATCTTTTAAATTTGTTACAACTCCTATTTCTTTATCTCTATATTTAAGATAAACTTGTGGTGTTTCATCTACATAAACTTTTATTGTATATATCTTTTCAGAATTGTCTTCTGCAATTACTTTTATATTTATTATATTTTCTCCTACTTGAAGTTTATTTTCTCCTAATCCTTCTACTTGTGATTTACTATCTGCTGTTTCTGCATTAATTAAAATTGTTTGTGTATCTCCAGGTAGCTTTATATTATATTCGTTTATATTTGCATCAAAGACTGGCTCTAAATTTCCAACGTTTGTAGTTAATGCTGATAATAAATTGTTTGAAGATTTTTCTTTAACTTCTCCTTCTGTGTTTGGCTTTGTTGTTGCATTGTTTTGTGGCTTTTGAGTTGGATTATTTGGCTTAGTAGTTGGCTGTTGAGTGTTAGGCTTCTGTGTTGTTGGCTTCTCTGTAGGCGTTGAAATAGTTGGAGCTATAATTGAAACTTTGGCACTCCTTGTTCCTGGTTTATATTCATTTGCATCTGCATCTGAAAAACCTACTGCTGGTGTTGCTGTAACTGTCACTGTTCCACTGTTTCCTGCTTTAACGCTAACTGTTTGATAGTTTTGTTCTACCCAAACACTATTTGCTGAAAGTGTACCATTTGTGACACTCAAATTAACTCTTCCTATGCAATCTCCTCCTACTGAAACTGTAAAGCTACCATTAGGATTTACTTTTGTTGATGAGGCAGTTATTTTAAATGATGCCGCTTCGACATTTCTATTCCAAAACATTAGCATTAATCCAAATATAATTATTGTAAACCATTTTCTCATAATTCTTATTCACAAATAGCTATTAAAAGTTTTTAATCTTTTAATAGCCATTATCCTTTCATCTATATTTAATAATATATTTATTTTATCATGTTAAGTGTTTTCTGTCTATATAATTTGGGTAAAATTTTATATTCTCTTTTTTAATATATATTCTCTTATTTCTTTCCTTACAAATTCCCACCTGTTCTTTATAAACACGTTTTCTTTGTAAAGCTTTTCTATTTCTTCAAATGTTGCAAACTTCACTTCTGATACTTGCTACCAGTGGCAAATTTCATATTTTACTTATTTATACCATAAAACTAATATAAATAAAATGTTTCCAAAATATTCATTTTTGTGAAAGAGTAATTATAATACTTATTTTCTAATTCTTTTTTATTTTGTGTATATAATTTTTTTGTTTTCCTTTTTCCTGAACATAATTTAACCATTTTGTCATTAAAAACAAAATGGTTAAATTATACTATTTCATTAATTATATCATTTTTTAACTTTCCTAAAGACACATTGATTAGTTCTCCTTCGCTAGTGTAACCTAAAAAATACTTCAATTCTTCCTTTGTTATCTTCCTAATTCCTTTAATTTGATTAATTTCTTTAATATAGATTTCAGAATATATTTCTCGCTTTTTTATTAAATTATTAATTTCATTACTATGTGCTTTTTGATAAATATCTTCTATCATCAATGCTTTATCATTATTATTCATTTTTGCATTATTCTTTAATGTAATAATTTGATAATTCCCTTCTTTAGCCAATTTATAGCTAAAATACTTATCTTTATTTAATCCTTCTTGATATGGATACATATTTTTTTCTATTGAAAATTCCCTAGTCCCTTTCCTACTATTGCAAATTGAACATGATGGTACTAAGTTATATATTGATAGAGCTAATATAGGATATTTTGATTTTGCAAAAAAATGATCAAACTGTGGTCTTACTTTTCCATTTTTGCTCTGACAAGTTGTTGTATATATCCTATTACAATATGGACACACAGATACATTTAACATATTAGATATTGTATATGAAAAATCTGTATTATTTTGAATAATTTCTTTATAGTCAAATATTTTTTCAAAAAACTCTTTACATTGTTTTTGTTCTTTTGACAATATTTTGTTTTTTCCTATTTCTTTAAACTCCATTGGAAACATTATTTGTATTTCATTATACTTTTCTAATATGCAATTTATATTTCCTATTACTATTTCCTCTAAGTTTTTTTCTACTTGCTTTACAATATTAGCATAAGTACTATTCTTTTCTTCTTTCTCTAATTTTTCTTTTATCTTTGGAATAACTTCTTCTTTATATATTTGTATTAATTCCTTACTTGGTTCATTTATTTTGATCATTTAAATCATTCATCATCTCCTTTATTTTGTTTTTTAATAATTCCTCTCCTATCATATCTGTTATTTGTTTCATTTCTGTAATTCTTTGTGGATTATCTATGTTTTCATTAATATCATTTACAAGTTTCTGAATTTTTGTTCTAGCCAATTCTCCCATCGTAGAATTCATGAAATACTTTTCTTTTAATAATGTATGTATATTACTAGCAAATGTATTTATATTATTGTCATTTTTTCCTAGCATTATTACATTGTCTTTTGGTAAGTCAGACAAAGTATATGGGGAGTTTGATGTAAATATAATTTGTACTTTTTTATTAGGAAAATACCTATTAAAGTAATCTATCAATATTGTTATTAATCTTCTTTGCCACTCAGGATGAAAATATAACTCTGGTTCATCTATTAAAACTAAAATAGAATTAGTCTTTATTTTTTCTTTTATATAATAAAACTCTGAATACATATCTAATAATGCTTGTTGTCCTGAACTTAATCCTTTATATTTAAAATAAAATAATTCTGTTAATTCATTTGCATTTGATATTACTTTATATAATTGTTCATATGCTTCCTCTTTTATTATTATAAATGGCTCATAATTATAATATTGTCTATTATCTGAACTATATATTGTTTTAGCAGTTCCAATTTCTATATTAGGATTATTAAAAATTTCTTCAATTTCTTCAAATATCTTTATATATCTTTTGTTAATATCTTGAATAAACTCTATACATTGTTCAGTAGCTGCACTAGCTATTACTCTTTTATTATCTACACCTATTACTTTGACATAAATTTCTGTTAATGTTGTTTCTGAAATCTTTCCTAATAAGTCTTGTATTAATTTAAAACCTTCTTTATAATCAGTAAAATTTTCTCCAACTTTTTCTTCTATTCTTTCATTAATAAGTTTTATTATATTATAATTATTTAATTTTGAATAAAGTTCATTAAAATATTTATCTATAATAGCTAAATTAATAATATTTAGAGCTAATTCTTTTTGAGCTTTTTCTTCCCCTTTTATTATAAGAGTTTCTTTTTGTTTAAATTCTTTTGTAAGCAGTTCATATATTTTTTGTTCACTTTTCGTTGGAGTAACTACTATCCTTCCCTTTCTTTCTTCTTCTCTAAATTCATCATATATCCTTACCTTATCTCTTAACGGTGGATTAATAATATTTGTTCTGTCATTATTGTAAATATTTAGTTTCATTTCTATAATAGGAATATCAAAACTATTTTTACCTTCTACTATAAATTTTATATTTTTTTCGCTTCTATGATTAGCTATCATTTGATAATGTCTACCATCAAATCTAGTATCTATATATTTATCATTAATCCAATATTCATTCATTACTATACTATTACGTTTAAAACTAAGTTGCAAATCACTGTCTAAAGAAATATTAAAATAATTCTTCGAATCATCTGTACTTGAAATTAAAGTATTTCTTATAGATACAACATTTGAAAAATATATTGTAGTTATTTCTTTATATATCTCTTTATATATTTCTCTTAACTTATCTATTACTTGATGCATTTCTTCAACTTTGTTTATTTCTTTATCTTTATAGTAATATATTTTATATTCTGCATTTATTCCTTCTTTATTTACATTATCAATAAGTCCTTTTGGTGCAATTATTACAAACTTATTATTTATCATAAATACTATAATAGCATCAATGTCTATATATCTATTACTATAAACAAATTCATTAAGAAGAGCCATTGTTACTGTTTTTCCAGCTCCATTTTTTCCTATAATAGAAGTTATATTAATGCAATTGTTTTCTGTATTACCTATACTAAAAAAATCTTCTATATAATTATCATTATTAGATATAAATAATGTTTTATCTTTGTATTCAATAATATACTTATTATTAAATACAAAATCTTTCTTTAATATATTTTCTTCCACTTTTCCTTCTATTCGATTTTTAGCACTTTCTATTCGAAAATAACATAAACTACTATTTCCCATATTTTACTCCATTTTTTATTATATATTTTATGTAATAATATTTTCTAAAATTTATCATTGATTAATTTTATATTCTTCATATTTACTGCATAAATTTAATGTACTTCTATTTTTAATATTTTTTACAGGTACTAAATACATTGATAAATTGCTTGTTACAATGAATAATAAACTAACTTTTGTGTCAATTAATGTTTTATATGTATCTCCTTTTGTTCCTCCACAACTCTTCAATGCCACTTGATAGTTTCCATATTTTGTTTTACAACCAGTAGTTTTTACTTGTACACTTAAAAATACGTTTTCCTTTTCAACTATTAAATCATAATCTTGTGTATCATTTAGTGGTATTGATACTATATATATCCATTAGTAAAAAAATATGCAATAGCTATACCTAATCCTTAATTTCCTTTTTCTTTATTCGTTTTAAAATTCATTATTCCTCCTTTTGTAAAACTTATGTTTGTATGTTGAGGTATTTTTAAAGCAAGCCTTTAAGCTTGCTTTATCTTGGTGGGCAGGGTTACATTTGTTGATTTTCAATGCTTTCACATGATTTTAAACATATTTGATTTACTACATTTTTAATACTTTTTATATGATACCTCGAATTTAAAATTTATACAAGGTATTTTCAAAAATATACATATTGCATTACTTATTGCATTAAATTTTTATAAGAGGGAAATACACCATATATAAAAATTTATTATTGCTTCGCAGTTAGGCAAAGTAGCAATAATACCAGTAAAAACACTATCCTTTTAATTCCCTACGTGTTTTTACTTAATTTTTATATATGGTTTGCTTTATTTTTCATCAATTTTAACATTTTTTATATCTTTTAAGTCCATATTATCTATTGCATATTTTATCATAGCATTAATAATATAGTTGTTTGATTTCTTACTTTTAACTGATAATTTCTCTATTACATTAAAGTCATCTTCGTCTATTCTTATTGAAAACTGAACTTTATCTGACCCACTAGGTATTTTGAAACTCATATTTTGCACCACCTTTGAACTATTTTTAGTTTATATTAGTATTCTACAATTTTGATTTGATTATGTATAGTTGAAAAGAGAATGAATTTTAGTTCAAAAATAGTTGAAAAATAAAAAACAATAATGTATAATATACCCTAGATAAGTTTATTAAAATGAAAGGAGTTTTTGAGATGTTTTCATTACATGGAAATGGCAAGACATGGGCAGAAATGACACCAGAAGAACAAAAAATCTGGTTGATAATATTAGGAATAATAGCTCTAGCATTGGTCATTTATGGAATATACTACTTTTTCAAGAATAAAAAAGATAAATAAAGTGTAAATTGTTGTTTTTTATCGAATATTTGTGTATAATCAAAATGAAAATTATATGCAAATTCAATTCAGTTAAAAAATAGATAAATTTTTTCTAATGAAAGGAGTGTATAAAATGTTTTTAATACATATCATTACTTATAAGATTTACCCTAAAATGACACCAGAAGAGCAAAAAGTTTGCTTGATAATATAAAATATTATAATTGCAAATCACAAAAATATTTAAAATAATAAGAAAAAATTTGAGGAGGAATTTTAAAATGAGAACAAAAAAATTAGTATTTTTAATAATGATTACAATGCTTTCTATGTTATTGTTAGGAATAACAAAAGTTGAGGCAACAACAGATATTAGCAACAAAACTTGGATAGAAGGTATAACAACTTCTTTAGACATTGCAACAACACTTGATACTGACCCAAATGTTTTTGGAGAATATGGAAAAGGAGAACCTGCAATAACAAAAGAAGAATTTAATAAAATTAAAATAACGCAATTAGTTCGTGGAAATACATATATACTTTGGGATGGAAATACAGCAAATAAAATTGCTAATTGTACCTTAAGTGTAAACGGAATAAATTTTGGAACTTTAGAGCAAACAAATACAACAATATGGGGCAACTTTCAAGGAGATGGAAATATTTGTGCATATACTTTAAAGCTTAATAAAGATGCAATATTACCAACAGAAGCAAATAATGGTTATTATTATATTGATACATCTATTGATAATTGGACTTTATTACTTCCAAGCAATATAACTTTAGCAGATAAAGAAACATTACAAACAAATACAATTACAAGTAATGATACTAATAGTGATGTAAAAATAGGAATTACTGGAAAAATATCATCTGGTGCAAAATTAGTTTCAAATGAAATAGTAGAAACAGTACCTGAATTTCAAATGATGCAAACTGTATTAACACATCATTTAAAAAATGAGTTTAGTCAATATAATAATGAGGTTTTATTTGTAAAAGAAATAAAAATAGAAAATGGAAACTTTGAAGGAAAATTAACATTAAATTTTGATATTGGAACAAAATATAATGACAAGAAATTTGTTGTCGCACATCAAAAAAGTTCAAATGGCGAAATTGAATATTTTAATGGTACAATAAAAGATGGAAAAGCAACAATAGAAGTAACTGAACTTTCTCCGTTTGCTATATCAGTACTTACAGAAAAAACACAAGGAGAAAATAATCAAGCACCTACAACAAACCAAGACAAAACACCTACAACAAATAAAGGTGAAAAAGATACAACCCCAAAAACTGGAACAATAGATATAATGAGTTATGTATTAGCTACAACAATATTAAGTGGTATTGGAATAGTTGCATTAAAGAAGAAAATTTAATGGTTTGCTATAATGTATATGGGTAGTATTATATACTACCCTATTTTTAAAGTGAGGGATACAATGAAAAAGAAATCAAGACATAGTAGACAAGCTAATAAATTGAAGAATTTGATTTTAGTAGTTTTAGTATTTATTTTTGTTATTGGAATTGTTTATATTAGTTATTACTTATACAATAGAAATAAGGACAAAAAAGTAAATACCGACATATTAAATGATATTGAAGTGGATATTACAGAAATAACACCTCAAAAAACGGAAGTAATGATAAAATTAGAAGAATTACAAAAAGAAAATAACGAAATCATAGGTTGGCTAGAAATAGAAGGAACTAATATCAATTCCCCAGTATTACAGACTACTGATAATGACTTTTACCTAACACATAACTATAAAAAGGAAAAAGCAAGTAGCGGAAGTTTGTTTTTAGATAAAGATTTTGATTTAGAAAATGGTAGTAGTAATTATCTAATATATGGTCATAGGAATAAGCAAGGGTTAATGTTTGAAGATTTATTAAAATATGCAAAGGAAGATTTTTATAAAG
>CANPOS010000018.1 GCA_947575745.1 uncultured Clostridium sp. | reverse complement strand
TTCCGATGCAAATCCACGGTTTTTCTTCAGAGCCATCACACCCAGTTGTTTTTAAGAGGAGTGTAGATTCTGGAGTAGCTTCGGGGCGCACCGCATGGGTAGGACTGCTCGTGAGGCCGTGCGAGTAATACCACCAACTGCTGTGCACGTAACCGCCGATCGCAAAGAACACGTCGAAAAGCGCATAGGTACTGTTAAAGCGGACACAGCGCGAAGCGAGGAAATAGTTCTCATCAATATTTCCGAGATCTTTAAGATATTCTTGTATCTCATCCCGTACTTTAAGATATTCCTGAGTAGAATGGACTTCATAGTCCTTCTTAGGTCCACCTAAGGCATGAATTTCTTTAAATACTCCCTTCGAGGAATATTCTTTCTTCACCTGTTCATTTGCCAAATCAAAGAAATTGTCATATCCCTCTTTTCCCTTAAGACTGATTTTTCCCTCTGTGGGCGGTCCACACATTACGTAGCCTTTTTCTCTCTTGACGAGCCGAAAAAGTGCCTCTTTCCCATTGGGATACCTAACAAGAAAATAGTGCCCTTTTCGAATTGTTCCCTCATCAAACGCTTTTTGATAAGTCACAAATTGCTTTTCCATAGATAGCATCTCCTTTTTAGTCTTATCGTGTCTGTTTACAAAATATGCTTTTGTGCTCTGGATTAATATGCTAGTTTTTCTTAAATAAATTCTCCCCTTTCTTGTCATACTAAAAAGTTTAGCAATTGACATTTTAGATTTGTATTTTTATATTGTATCACAGAATTATGTTAATTGCAAACGTACAATTCATTTTCATTTGCATCAACTACTACTGTTTCATTTGGTAATATCTTTTGTTCTAATATCTTTTTAGCAATCAATGTTTCAAGTTTTCTTTGTACAAATCTTTTTAATGGTCTTGCTCCATATACTTCATCATATCCATTATCTATTAGATAATTTTTTGCATTTTCTGTTAGTTTTAATTTTATGTTCTTGTCTTCTAGCCTTTTTTCTAAGTCATTTATTAAAAGCTCTAGTATTTTTGTTATTTCATTTTTCATAAGTGGTTTATAGAATACTATTTCATCCAAGCGATTTAAGAATTCTGGTCTAAAGCTTTGTTTTAATAATATATTTACTTTTTCTTTTGCATCTTCTGATATTTCTCCATTTTTTTCTATTCCTTCTAGGATATAGTCTGAACCTAGATTTGAAGTTAGTATTATTATTGTATTTTTAAAATCAACTGTTCTTCCTTGTGAATCTGTAATTCTTCCATCATCTAGTACTTGTAATAATATATTAAATACATCTGGGTGAGCTTTTTCTATTTCATCAAATAATACTACTGAATATGGTTTTCTCCTAACCGCTTCTGTTAGTTGCCCTCCTTCTTCATAGCCAACATATCCTGGAGGTGCACCTATTAGTCTAGATACAGAATATTTTTCCATATATTCTGACATGTCTATTCTAATAATATTATGCTCGTCATCAAATAGACTTTCTGCAAGTGATTTTGCAAGTTCTGTCTTTCCGAACTCCTGTTGGTCCTAGGAACATAAATGAACCTATTGGACGTCTTGGATCTCCTATTCCTGCTCTTGAACGCATTATTGCTTCTGATACTTTTTCTACTGCTTCGTCTTGCCCTATTACTCTATTATGAAGGATATTACTTAAATTTAATATTTTTTCTCTTTCTCCTTCCATAAGTTTTGTAACTGGTATTCCTGTCCATCTTGATATTATTTTTGCTATTTCATCTTCTGTAACTTTGTTTCTTAATAATCCATCTTCTTTACTTTTTTCTGATATCTTTTCTTCTTCTTCTAATTCTTTTTGAAGTTCTGGTAATTTACCATATTTTAATTCTGCAGCTTTGTTTAGTTCATAGTTTCTTTCTGATTTTTCTATTTCTGCATTTACTCTTTCTATTTCTTCACGTAATTTTTGTACTTTTCCTATTGCTTGTTTTTCATTTTCCCATTTTGCCTTCATTCCTTCAAATTTTGTTTTTAATTCTGCTTTTTCCTTTTGTATATCTTCTAAACGCTTTTTTGATATTTCATCTTTTTCTTTTGAAAGTGCTGTTTCTTCTATTTCAAGTTGCATTATCTTTCTCGATATTTCGTCTAATTCTGTTGGCATTGATTCCATTTCTGTTTTTATCATACTACATGCTTCGTCTACTAAGTCTATTGCTTTGTCTGGTAAGAACCTATCTGATATATATCTATGTGACAACGTTGCTGCTGCAATAAGACTACTATCTGAAATTTTTACTCCATGATATACTTCGTATCTTTCTTTTAGTCCTCTTAATATTGATATTGTATCTTCTACTGTTGGTTCGTCTACTATTACTGGTTGAAAACGTCTTTCTAATGCTTGGTCTTTTTCTATATATTGCCTATATTCATTTAAAGTTGTTGCTCCTATACAATGAAGCTCTCCTCTTGCAAGCATTGGTTTTAAAAGATTCCCTGCATCCATTGCTCCATCAGTTTTTCCGAGCACCTACTATTGTATGGATTTCGTCTATAAATAATATTATCCTTCCTTCACTTTTTTTGATTTCTTGAAGTACTGCTTTTAGTCTTTCCTCAAATTCTCCTCTATATTTTGCTCCGAGCAACAAGTGATCCCATATCTAGCGAAAATATTGTACAATCTTTTAGTCCTTCTGGTACATCTCCTCTTACTATTCTTAGTGCTAGTCCTTCTGCTATTGCTGTCTTTCCAACTCCTGGTTCTCCTATTAAACATGGATTGTTTTTTGTTTTCCTTGATAATATTCTTATTACGTTCCTAATCTCTGAGTCTCTTCCGAATTACTGGATCTAATTTTTGCTTTCTTGCAAGTTCTACTAAGTCTTGTCCATATTTTTTTAATGCATCATATGTTTCTTCTGGATTATCTGTTGTAACTCTTGTATTTCCTCTAACTTCTGATAACACTTTTAGAAAATCATTTTTTGATATATTGTACTTTTTTAATAGTTCTTTTAATTCTCTATTGCTATTGTCAAATAATGCTAGCATAATATGTTCTACTGATACATAGTCATCATTCATGCTTTTTGCAATTGTTTCTGAATTTGCAAGTACTAAGTCAACATCTTGTGATACATATATTCCGTCTTTTGGTCTTGCTCCTCCTGTTATTTTAGGCTTTTTGGTGATTTTTTCTTTTACTTCTTTTTCAAATTTTTCTTCTTCTGTTATCTTTTTTAGGAGCTCTTTTATTAAACTGTTATCTTGCTCAAGTAATGCCAAAAGTAGGTGTTCTTGTTCGATTTGTGCATTTTGGTTTTCTATTGCAAGTTTTTGAGCACTTTGTACAGCTTCTAAAGATTTTTGTGTGAATTTTTGTATGTTCATAATCTCTTCCTCCTCTCATAATAGTTCAAAAAATAAACGTCGTCTTGCTTCGTTGTTGCTCATTCGATTTCCATTCAATGTACATTAGTACACCTCATGGAATATCTCTTTCGCACGCCTTGCAATACTCGTTTCTTTTTCAAACATTAACTAAGCACTATATATAATGTGCTTCTTTAATAATATTTATTATACAACTTTATTTTAGCACTGTCAAGTGGAGAGTGCTAATTTTGTTATTACTTTAATATGCTGATATTTACCTTCTCATATTTACTACTATCTATCACTCTTCCTAGTAGTTTCTCTAAATTATTGCTTTTTATTAGTTCTTCTTTTTTTATTTTTGGTAGTTTTTTTATGTGATATTCTAATTTTGAAGCTAATACTTTGTCTTCTGTCTTCCATATACTTTCTATATTTATAACTGTATGTGTTAGAGTATACTTAGCACATTTTTTGTCTTTACTTAAATGCTCTTTAAATCTTCTTTCTATATCTGTTGTTATTCCTGTATAAATAGAATTATCTTCACATCTTATCATATATACATAATACATTTGTTAACTCCTTCTAATCCTTATTATATCATAAAGAGTAGACAATTAAGTCTACTCTAGCTTTTTATTCTACTTGATTTTATGCTGTTTCTTTAATTTCATTTTCTAATTTATTTAATTCTTCTTGTGCTTGTACTTTTTCTCTTTTCTTATCTTCATTTTTGCTTGTCCTTTTCTTCTTGGACCTTTTTAACTTTATTATTGCCTAAATCTATCTAATAGCATATACTTGTATTGCTTCCACCATCATCTTGCATAGTCATCCATTTAAAATCTGTTATGATTTCATATTTATTATTATTATCTAATTGAAATTCTAAATCAGCTGTCATTTCATTTTGTATATTCGTTCTTTTATTAACAACAAATATTATTCCAATAACAGTTATAACTACTAAAACTATAATACTTATAAAAGCTATTTTCTTTGTACTTTTAATATTCATATTTATAATTTTACCCCTTTATATTCTTACATTGTGATTATATCACATACTATACAAAAAGAGCAAATTATTTTATGCATGAATAATGCTTTATAACTTTGGAATATTTAATTGTTTCGAAATATAATGTATTAAATCTTAAAAAATCTTATCTATGTTTCTTACAAATATAAAGCTTTCTATTAAGTCTGAAATTGCATATGCAAGTATTACAATTCCAATTGTTACCATTACAGCATTTGTATTAAATACTATATACATTCCAAACACTAACATACATATAGCAAGCACAAGTACTGCTATCCAAGAACTTATTTGTCCTCTCCTAAGTTTTAGAGCAAGTCCTAGTCGCATTAGTCCACTATATATTATCCATATTCCTATCATTATTCTAAACATTGTCCCTATTGTATTACTATATATCATAGTAATAATTCCAAGTACTATTGCTATTAAGCCATATACTAGATTATAGTTATATAAATCACTACTTCCTTTTGAGCTAAAATAATTTATTATTTTTACAATTCCTACTGCTATAAATATTCCACCTAGTATATATGCTACTATTTTTATTATGCTTTCAGGATTTGTTATTAAGATAATTCCAATTATTGCAAATACTATTGATGTAATTACACTAGTCCAACCAGTTTTCTTCAAAAATTTCTCCATATTTTACTCCTTTTCTTATTTTTATATCCAAACTCTAAATAAATTTAAGTTTAAATTTCCTTTTAATAAATTTTGTTATTTCTACTAATACAAGTGGTAATAGCGAAAGTGCAATTACTATTGCCCATTCGTTTAGTTTTAGTGTTGCTAAACTAAATATATTTCTCATAAATGGTACAAATAGTACGATACATACTATGCCAAATGATACAAGTATTGCCCAAAATAAAGATCTATTGTGTCCATTTCCTGTACTAAATATTGATTCTACATTTGAGCGTTGATTAAATGCATGGAATAATTGTGATACTGCAAGCACTACAAATGCCATTGTCTGTCCTACAACATGGCTGTCTGTTCTTAGTCCTATTTGGTATGCCATTATTGTTGCAATAGTTATAAATATACCATGTAATATAACTCTTGATACTAATGCTTTCTCGAATAAGCTACCTGATTTTATTGGCTTTTCTTTCATTACATCCTTGCTTGCTGGATCTACTCCTAATGCCAAAGCTGGTAAGGAATCTGTTGCTAGGTTAATGCACAGTACATGTATTGCAAGTATTGGTGCTTCCCAATTTAAAAGTGTTGCTATAAATAATGTCAATATTTCTGCTATATTTCCAGCAAGTAAGAATTGTATAACTTTTTGTATGTTTCTATATACACGTCGTCCTTCTTTTACAGCATATACAATTGTTGTAAAGTCGTCATCTAGTAATATCATATCTGCTGAATCTTTTGCAACATCTGTACCATTTATCCCCATTGCAATTCCTATATCTGCTGCTTTTAGTGCTGGTGCATCATTTACACCATCACCTGTCATTCCTGCTATTTCTCCAGTTCTCTTTAATGATTGTATTATTCTTAATTTATGATTTGGCGATACTCTTGCATATACTGCTACATTTCCCACTACTTTATCAAGTTCTTCGTCTGTCATTTCATCTAAGTCATCTCCTGACAACGAGTGATTACCTTCTTTATATATTCCAAGTTCTTTTGCAATAGTAGTTGCTGTAATCAAATGATCTCCTGTTATCATAACTATTCTTATTCCTGCATTCTTACAGGTTTTAATTGCCTTTACTACTTCTGGTCTTGGCGGATCTATCATTCCACACATTCCAATAAATGTTAAATCATATTCAATATTTGTTCCTTCTTCTTCTGGAACTTCTTTTAATATCTTTTTAGCAAAACCTAGTGTTCTGAGTGCTTTTGCTGACATTTTTGTTGATAGTTCTATTATTCTTTCTTTATCCTCACTTGTAATTTCTCTTTCACCATTTGGTGTTAATATTTTTGTACATAGTTCTAGCATTTCGTCTACTGCACCTTTGGTATATGCTATTATTTTGTTATCTATCTTGTGTACAGTTGTCATCATTTTTCTGTCTGAGTCAAATGGCATTTCGTATTCTCGTGGATATTTTTCTTCTAATTCTTCTTGATTTATTTTAAAATCGTCTTGTGCTAAGAAAATCAACGCTCCTTCTGTTGGATCTCCTAAGATTGCATGTTTTTTATCTGGGTCAAGTGATGCATCATTACAAAGTGCTCCTGCAAAAACTAGTTCTTTGTAATCTTCTTTTTCCTCTTCACTTAAGTTTTTAACTTCCTTTAAGTTATGTGCTTTTATGTCTGATTCCATTGCAAGACAAGTTACTGTCATCTTATTTTGTGTTAAGGTTCCTGTTTTATCTGAACAAATTACTGTACTACTTCCTAAAGTTTCAACTGCTGGAAGCTTCCTTATCAAAGCATTTTCTTTTATCATTCTTTTTACACCAAGTGCCATAACTATTGTTGCTGTTGCAGGTAATCCTTCTGGTATTATTGATATTGCAAGACTTATTGCTGTCATAAATAATGGTAAAACTGGTCTTTTATATAGCATACCTATTCCAAATATAACTACACAAACGATAAGTCCTACTATACTTAAGGTTTTTCCTACTGCTGCAAGTTTCCTTTTAAGTGGTGTATCAAAATCGTCTTCTTCGTTTAGCATATCTGCTATACTTCCAACTTCTGTATCCATTCCTGTTGCAACAACTACTCCTGTCGCTCTTCCATATGTTATAAGTGAAGAGCTATATACCATATTTACCCTATCTCCTAATTGACAACCTTCTTGTAATACTTCTTCTGCATTTTTTTCTACTGGTACAGATTCCCCTGTAAGTGATGCCTCTTGTACTTTAAGATTTGCTTCTTCTATTAATCTAATATCTGCTGGCACCATTGCTCCTGCTTCAAGTATTACAATATCTCCGAATTACTAGCTCCTTTGAGGTTATAAGGCTATCTTCGCCTTGTCTAAATGCACGTGCACTTGATGAACTCATACTCTTTAATGCTTCTATTGAGGCTTCTGCTTTCTTTTCTTGTATTACACTTATTATGGTATTTACAAACACTATAAATAGAATTACAAATCCCTCTACCCATTCTTTTAATACAAATGATAAAATTGAAGCTCCAATTAATATTAATATCATAGGATCTGTAATTTCTTCCCATACAAGCTCAAATACTGTCCTTATCTTTTTTCCTCTAAGTTCATTATATCCATATTTCTTAAGTCTTTCTTCTGCTTCTTTATCCGTCAGCCCTTCTTCTGTTGTATCTAATTCTTTTAATACTTCTTCTATTGGCATTGCATGCCAACTTTTCCCCTTAATTTCCACTAAAGATTTTCACTCTCCTTTTCTATATTTCTACTTGAATTTTCTTGATATTTATTGCTTAGAAAATATTACCTTCATTTTTTAATTATAATATTTCATAGTATATATTATAATTATGAACTACATATGAACAAATTAAAACAAAAACTTAACTATTTCACTTACCCAAAATGCACCTAGCTTTCACCAGATGCACTTTTGGTATCAAGTAAGTTAACCTTACTTTTGGAGATAATTTATTTTAAATTTTGAGCATATTTCTCCAATTTTTCAAGCTGTTCACGCACTCCCTGAATAAGGCGTAAAAGCTCGGCTTTGCTCATATCCGCCATATCTTCGCCTGCAGTATCATCATTTGAAGTATTTACTTCTTGAACGTCCTCTTGGCTATTTAGGCAAATCCACGGCTTTTCCTTAGAGCCGTTACACCCAACTCGTTTCAAAAGGAGTGTGGATTTTGGAGTGGCTTCGGGGCGCACCGCACGGCTAGAGCTGCTCGTGCTGCCGTACGAGTTACACAACCAATCGTAGCCCATGTAACCGCCGAGCACATAGAACACGCGGAAACCCGCATGGCTACTGCTCAAGTAGACACAGCGCGAAGCGAGAGCATAGCACATGTTGGCATCTTCGGGACTTCCACACATTTCCTCTGCCTCGTCCAATATCCGACGAAATTCCTCTTGAGAATGGATTTCATAATCCTTATCAGAAAGTCCTAAAGCATGTACTTCTTCAAATGTGTCTTCCGAAGAGTATTCCTCCCTTACCTTTGCATCTGCCCAAGTAAGGAAATTATCATATCCTTTTTTTCCCTCCAAATAGATTTGTTCGGTTGTCGTCATCCCCCACATGACATATCTTCCTTCTCTCTTAACAAGCCGGAAAAGTACATTTCGTCCATCTGGATACTGGACTGAGAAATAGTCACCTTTTTTGACCACTCCTCCAGCAAGTGCTTTTTGGTAAGTCATAGTCTCTTGCTTTTCCATAGATAGCATCTCCTTCTTTAACTTTTATGGTGTTAGTTTACGAGATATGCTTTTTGCCATAGATTGATATGCTGTTCCTTAAATAAATTCTCCCCTTTCTTGTCTTACTAAAAAGATTAGCAATAGACATTTTAGATTTGTATTTGTATATTATATCATATAATTATGTTAATTACAAATTATTTTATATAAATCTTTTCATTTTATTGAATTATTGGTAAATATTTACTTTTATGTTTCTTAAAATTATTTAATTTACATGCTAATATAAGTTTACGTATGAGGTTATACTAATTAATATGTTAGTCTATAATCAAATTATTGAATGGAGGTTTTATAATGGCATTAGATTACAAACTAATTGGTGACAGACTAAAGAAAGCAAGAATTGAAAAAGGATATACTCAAGAAAAACTTTCAGAAATGATAAATGTTTCAGTAGCTTACTTAAGTAGAATTGAAACTGGTAAAACTCATATAAATTTAAAACGTTTAAATGAACTTTGTGGTATCCTAGAAATACCAGAAGCATTTATTTTAAATGGTGCTTCTAACAATTCTTCTGAATATCTAAACAGTGAGCTTAACACACTTCTAAAGGATTGTACTCCTGAGAAGAAAGAACTTATTTATCAAATCGTAACTATAATTTCAGAGAAAAAAGATAAATAAACTTGATGAGATATTGGTTGCGACATTGGGGACGTAGAAGATTGTCGCAACCCCTCTTTAAAATTCAATTATTTTCTCCCATGGAAGATTTGGTTTTCCAAAATGTCCATAATTTGTTGTTTGGGCATATATTGGATTTCTAAGTTCTAAATATTTTATTATTCCATCTGGTGTTAAATCAAATTTATTCTCTATTTTGTTTATTATCTCGTCTTCACTTATTGTACTTGTTCCAAATGTATTTACATATATTGATATAGGTTTTGCTATTCCTATGCCATAAGATATTTGTATTTCACATTTTTTTGCGTATCCATTTGCAACAATATTTTTTGCAATATGACGTAGCATATATGCTGCACTTCTATCTACTTTTGTTGCATCTTTTCCTGAGAATGCTCCTCCACCATGTCTTGCATATCCGCCATATGTATCTACTATTATTTTTCTTCCTGTTAAACCTGTATCTCCAAGTGGTCCCCCTATTACAAATCTTCCTGTTGGATTTACATAGTATTTTGTATTTTCATCTAAATATTCTTCTGGTACTACTTCTTTTATTACTTTTTCTATTATATCTTCTCTTACCTTCTCAAGTGATATATCTGCGTCATGTTGATTTGATATAAGAATTGTTTCTATTCTTTTTGGTATATCATTTTCATATTCTACTGTAACTTGTGTTTTTCCGTCTGGACCCAAATATGGAAGTATGTCATTTTTTCTAACTTCTGTTAATTTTTTTGATAGTTTATGTGCAAGATTTATTGCAAACGGCATATATTCTTCTGTTTCAGAAGTTGCATATCCGAACATTATACCTTGATCTCCTGCTCCTCCTACATCAACTCCTTGTGCAATATCTCCACTTTGTTTAGTAATATTTATATCTATTTCACAATTCTCACTATCTATGTCTATTCCTTTTCCTTTGTATCCAATATTTTTCAAGGTATTCCTTGCTATTCTTTCTATATCCATTTTTGCATTTGTAGTAAGTTGTCCTGCTATTGTAATTTTATCATTTGATGCAAATGTTTCTACTGCTACTCTTGAGTATTTATCTTGTTTTAAGCATTCGTCTAGTATTGTGTCTGATATTAAGTCACATAATTTGTCTGGGTGTCCTTCTGTTACACTTTCTGAGGTAAATAAGTATTTGTTCATTTTTATCTTTCCTTTCTATAAAAAAATCTTTGCCTCATAAGCAAAGAACAATGTTTACTATATATATATAATCATCATTCAAAGCTTATTTTGCTTTGCTGGTTTTAGCACCTTGCTTTTTACAGGTTGCTGTGAGGTCACTGAGCCAGTCCTCTTACTCACTCTTGATAATATATTTATTATACTTGTTATTTAGACATAAGTCAACATTTTTTTATTTTTATCTACCAAAATGCACCCAGCGTCAACTGAGTGCATTTTGGTATCAAGTAAGTTAAACCTTACTTGTTTTGGAGATAATTTATTTTAAATTTTGGGCATATTTCTCCAATTTTGTAAGCCATGCACATTGTTTCTGAATAAGCTCTTGCCCTTCCTGAATTAGATACACAAGCTCGGCTTTGCTCATATCTGCCATATCTTCGCCTGCAGTATCATCATTTGAAGTATTCACTTCTTGAACGTCTTCTTGGCTATTTAGGCAAATCCACGGCTTTTCCTTAGAGCCGTTACACCCAGCTCGTTTCAAAAGGAGTGTGGATTTTGGAGTGGCTTCGGAGCGCACCGCAAAGGTACCGCTACCCGTGCTGCCGTACGAGTTATACAAGTCATAGGCGTTCACGTCACCGCTGAGCACAAGGAACACGTAGAACCACGCATAGCTACCGTAGATCCCGACACAGCGCGAAGCGAGAGCATAGTACATGTTGGTATCTTCGGAACTTCCACACATTTCCTCTGCCTCGTCCAATATCCGACGAAATTCCTCTTGAGAATGGATTTCATAATCCTTATCAGAAAGTCCTAAAGCATGTACTTCTTCAAATGTGTCTTCCGAAGAGTATTCCTCCCTTACCTTTGCATCTGCCCAAGTAAGGAAATTATCATATCCTTTTTTTCCCTCCAAATAGATTTGTTCGGTTGTCGTCATCCCCCACATGACATATCTTCCTTCTCTCTTAACAAGCCGGAAAAGTACATTTCGTCCATCTGGATACTGGACTGAGAAATAGTCACCTTTTTTGACCACTCCTCCAGCAAGTGCTTTTTGGTAAGTCATAGTCTCTTGCTTTTCCATAGATAGCATCTCCTTCTTTAACTTTTATGGTGTTAGTTTACGAGATATGCTTTTTGCCATAGATTGATATGCTGTTCCTTAAATAAATTCTCCCCTTTCTTGTCTTACTAAAAAGATTAGCAATAGACATTTTAGATTTGTATTTGTATATTATATCATATAATTATGTTAATTACAAATTATTTTATATAAATCTTTTCATTTTATTGAATTATTGGTAAATATTTACTTTTATGTGTCTTAAAATTATTTAATTTACATGCTAATATAAGTTTACATATAAGGTTATACTAATTAATATGTTAGTCTATGATCTAGAATGGAGGTTTTATAATGGCATTAGATTACAAACTAATTGGAGACAGACTAAAGAAAGCAAGAATTCAAAAAGGATATACACAAGAAAAACTTTCAGAATTGATTAATGTTTCAATTGCTTATTTAAGTAGAATTGAAACTGGTGCAACTCATATAAATCTAAAAAGATTAAATGAGCTTTGTGGTATTTTAGAAGTATCTGAAGCTTTTATTTTAAATGGCGCTTCTAGCAATTCAGCAGATTATTTGAATACTGAACTTTCTTCTATTTTAAAGGATTGTGCTCCTGAGAAGAAAGAACTTATTTATCAAATTGCTACTATAATTTCAGAAGGAAAAGATAAATAAATTTGCGTAAAACTAAGAGAAGAGTATAAATAAAATTTATTTATATTCTTCTCTTTTTGCTTTTCTAAATAACTTTATTCTTCACAAGTTCATTTAATACGATTATAAACATTGCATGTGCCCAACCAAGTCCTATTACCCATGCTGATCTCATTGTACTATTTTCAACTTGTTCTGCTAAGAATCCGATGTTCTGTGCTTGTAGCTACTACAAAATCAAAGCATTCTTTTGCTTTTTTATAATCTTTTGCTTCTATGTAATATAAAGCCATCCATAATGTCGATATAACCCATGGTCTATCGTTTGTATAATGGTCATTTTCAAATCTTAAGTATCCTCCTGTATATGTCCTTAAGTTCATATTTATTCTTTCTATTGTATTTGTTATCTTTTTTTCATTTGGTGAAAACATTTTAAATGGTACTATTATTCCTAATATGCTTATATCTAGTCTTTTGTCTTCGTTATTTCTAACAAAACTTTTTTTATCTTCATCATAAAATTTTTCTAATACATAGTTCTTTAATTGTTTTAGTTGTTTCTCTATGATTTCTTGTTGTTTTGTAATTGTTTCCTGTCTTAGCCTATTTTCTTGCATATTTTCAGTTAGTTCTTTATATATGTTCTGCATTGCTTGGTATGCGGAAAATATGCTAGCTAGTGAATATATACTCACTCCTTCATGCATTTCCCATAAGTCATAACTTACTCTCATTTCATTTTTGTTTTCAATTATGTCTTCTACATATTGCTCTAAAAATTTAACAGCCTTTTCAGCCATTTTCAAATTGTCTTTCAAGAACTTTATTTCTTTTGTTCTCGTATAATGGTCATATATTCCATATACTATGCTTGCTGTTTCGTCTATTTGGTAACCCCAGCATGGAGCAAGTGTACAGTCTGAGAAAAATCTTTGCTCCCACATTCCATTTTTTGATTGCGTATTTTTGCAAAATACTTTATAAAACTTTTCTGTGTCTTTTTCCATATTTAATAAGTCTAGTGCTTTTGTCATATATAAAGCGTCTCTTGGCCAACAGTATGAATATCTTCCACATTTTGAAAATTCCTCGTCTATCTCCATTGCTGCTGACATTCCACCTGTTGCACTATTTGTAAGTAATGGAAATAAAAGTATTGTCCTATTATATATATTTTTTATTGTCTCTTTATATGTATTTCCTTCTAAGGTAAGTATGGAATGTGACTTTATATATTTTTTCCAATATTTTTTAACATTTTGTAATTCTTTTTCTACATCTAATTTTCTTATTTTTTCTATATCTTCTTCTATATCTTCTATTTTATTTTTTTCTTTATTGTCTGATATAAATATACAAATACTAAATTCTTTTACTTCATTTGGCTTTAATGTTCCTAAGTCATAGCTTATTGCTCCTGTATCAGACATACCTATATAGTCTTTATCTTGTAGAATTCCACTCCAAATTGTTTCTTCTGTTCCATGTATTTTATATGAGTCTAATTTTATATTGTTTGAAATGAAAGCCATATTATAATCATGCGTATATTGTAGCATACCATTTTCAATTACTTTTGTACTAGCAAAATTATTACTATCACTAGTCATTTTAGAATGAACTAAGAATTTTATATCAAGTGGTATGTCATGTTCATTCATAAAAGTATATTTACGTATTATTGTATTTGTTCCCATAGGAACAAAATCTGTTTGTATCATTCTTAAGTTAAAGTATGTGTTTTTTATTTCTGTTTTTAATACATTTGTATCTTCTATATAATGTTGCATATATACATTATTTACATCATTATGCAAGTATATTAGATTTGAGTCATTTATTTTTACTCCTACATGCAAAAATTCTATATATTGTCTAAAGTCTATGTTTGGATAGCAAATTCTTACTATTTCTCCTTTTTCTGTTATTCCTACTTTTACTTCTTTATTTCCAATAAACGCATTGTTTAAATATGTTTTCACTATTTATTTTCTCCTTCTTTTACAATTCACAGCTTTTAATTTATTTAAGTTCTACAACAAGTGATTGTTAATAATTTTTCTTGCGTCCCATTCTTAAGAAAATATAATTCGCTTACGCTCAAATATTTTCTAAAGTGGTCGCCCCAGCGTCTATCGAAAAATTATTAACTAATCCCCTTGCACGGACTTTTAGTTTATATAGCTGTGAATTATACTGATTATTTTCGAAATTACTCTATGATACTTACAATTATTCTTTCAATTTCTTTTAATTTAAGTGTTATGCTGTTTATATCTGTTTCATTTGTGTCTTCTGTTAGTATCTCATTTCTTAAAATATCTTCCATATCAGTTACTTCATCACGTAATTTTTTAACTTTATTAATAATTTCAATTTTTTGTACTCTTTTTACTGATTCTAAATCTAGTCTTCCTTCTAAGTTTACTTTATTGTTCTCTAAAGTATATATCTCTCCATATTTAGGTATAGTTACTGGTATTTTAGTTTCTTCTAGTATCTTTTCTCCTAATTCTTTTTGAGAGTTCTTTTCTCCATGTACTAATATAATTTGTTTTGGTTTTTGGATGAAAGAATATATAAAATTCAAAAGCCACTCTTGGTCTGCGTGTCCAGAATATCCTTCTATATATTCTATTTTAGCATTTACTGCTATTTCTTCTCCAAATATCTTAACCTTTTTTGCTCCTTCTACTATCTTTCTTCCAAGTGTCCCTGGTGCTTGGTATCCAACAAATAATATTGTATTATTTGCATTCCACAAGTTGTGTTTTAAATGGTGTTTTATTCTTCCTACATCACACATGCCACTTGCTGATATTATTATGCAAGGTTCTCCATTTTCATTAAGTGACTTTGATTCTTCAGGTGTTCTTGTAAACTGAAGTCCGTTAAATTCTAGTGGATTATCTCCTTTTTCTATTTCTTCTTTTACATCGTCGTCAAATAGTTCTTCATTTTGTTTAAATACTTCTGTTGCAGATATTGCAAGTGGGCTGTCTACATATACTGGTGTTTCCATTAATAGTCTATATTTATTAATGAAACTATCGTCTTCTGTATTTTCTTTTATTTTGTTTAATTCATAAAGAATCTCTTGTGTTCTTCCGAACTGCAAAAGACGGTATTACAACATTTCCACCTCTTCTAATAGTATCATATACTATATTCAAGAACAGCTCTGCTTTGTCATCATTTCTCATGTGTAATCTGTTTCCATAAGTAGATTCCATTACTAAATAATCTGCTGTTTCTATCATTGTTGGTGATGCTAGAAGTGGAATATCATTGTTTCCTAAGTCCCCTGTAAATACTATCTTTTCTTCTTTTCCATCTTCTTTTATCCAAATTTCTATTATAGCTGAACCTAACATATGTCCTGCATCATTGTATCTAACAATTATATTTTCGTCTATTTCTACAAGCTCACTATAATTAACTTTTTTAAATAATTCTAATGATTTTACTGCATCTTCTGCTGTATATAGTGGTGGATATCCCTCTTTTCCTTCTCTTTTTCTCTTTCTGTTTTTCCACTCTACTTCCATTTCTTGTATATGTCCACTATCTGGAAGCATTATTTCACATAAATCACAAGTTGCCTTTGTTGCATATACTGGATTTCTATATCCATCTACATATAGTTTTGGAATTCTTCCTGCATGATCTATGTGTGCATGTGTAAGTAAAACAAAGTCTATTTCTTTTACATTAAATGCAAATTCGTCATAGTTTTTATCTTCTTCTTTTGCTGTTCCTTGAAATAAACCGCAATCTACTAAAAATTTTTTTCCGTGCTGCTTCTACTAAAAAGTTTGAACCTGTTACACCTTGTGATGCTCCTAAAAAAGTTATTTTCATTATTTTTTTATTTCCTTTCTCTAGGGTTTAAAGCTACTTTACAAATAACTTTATTTTCTTTTTTCCTTTTGCTTGTATATTATTAATGTTTTTTACATTAAATGTGTATTCTGGTATTTTTCCATCATATATATTTACTTCTAGTGTATCCCATTCACTTATTACTTGAATGCTTACATTTTCTAAATTCATTATTCTGCTTGCCAGTATTGGTTTTATTATCTCGATATCTGTTTCTAAATCTTTTGTAATTGGATTTAAAATCTTAAATTCATATAATTTTTCTATTACCTTTCCTTCTAGTCTACCTATTTCTTCTGACAATATCTCTATATCTTTTATAAAATGCTCTTCATCATATACAATAAAATTGTAATATCTCAAAATCCAGAATAATTCTATCAGATCTTTTCTTTTATCTACTGTTTCTATTTTGTCCAATCTTTCTTCTAATAATCTTATAAATATTTTTTGTATTTCTATTTTATATTTCTCTTTATTTCTAGAGCTTTTTATATCTTTTAATAAGTCTACATTCTTTTCTAGCTCTTCTTTTCTTCTTACATAGTTTTTAGCATCAAGTAATTTATTGCATTCTTCTATCTCGTTTAATGCTTTTTTTCTTTCCTTCTTTATTGTCCCTAATAAATTACTTACACTAAATATTTTTTTATATTCAGAAAGCTTTTTATTTCTTTTTTCGAATTCTTTTGTAAGAAGTTCTTCACTATTTATCATTTTATCTAGTTTTTTTATCTCTTTCGATTTTTTCTTTTTTATTGCTGTAAGCTCTAATACTAAACTTTCTTTATCACTTAGCCTTGCTAATTCTTTTTCATCCCATTCTTTTTCTTCTAATAATCTAGTTTTTTCATTTTTATTTCGTTGAACACATACTATTATAGATATTCTATAAATTAGGTTTAATAACTTTTCTACCTCGTCTTTATCATATTTTTCTTCTAGTTTGTTTTTTAATTTGTCTAATAATTGTTTTTGATTTTCAAGTTTCATCCAATTATTTAAAAATTCGAAACCTAAAAGTATTTGCAAGTTTTGATATATTAAATTGCAATCAATATTACTGATTTCACTAGGAAGTGTATTCCAAGACCATGCATTAAAATCTCTTATTATTTCTATATTGTTTATATCTCTTCCTTCATTAAGTAATTCTGGAAGTGCTATTCTAATTAAATTGTATTGTTCATCTAGATACATTTTTGTATCATTCATTTTAAATAGTGCATATAACATTGCTTTTTCAGTTGGTATTAGTCTTATTGTTTTTAAATATGTATCTACTTTGCTTGTTACTCCTTCTTTTAGAAAACTTTTTCCTTCTTCTGTATTTGCATTTACTATATCAATTGCTTCACATATTTCTATTATTTTTATCAAATCTTCTACATATTTATTTTTATCTTCTACATTTACTTTAATATTTTGATAATCATTATATGAACTCGTTATTTTATACAGCGTGCTAAGTAGGAGATTTTTTACATCTCCTGAGAATTTCTTTTTTGTTAATACCGCTTCTAGCTTATTATTATTGCTTTGGAACCTTGATATTATATCATTTGTTCTCATTATTTAAGTCCTTTCTTAAACTTTATTCTTCTGTACTTTCTTCCATTTCTGGTTCTGGATTTGCTTTTAGCTCTTCCCATCTTTCTTTTGACATTAACACTTCTCTTGGCTTACTTCCTTGATAACCTGATATTATTCCTCTATCTGTCATTTGATCTATAATTCTTCCGTGCTCTTGCATATCCAACTTTTAATCTTCTTTGTATAAATGAAGTTGATGCTTGTCCATTTGCTATAACTTCTTCTATTGCTTCTTCTAGCCTTGGATCTACATCGTCGTCTTCTTCTTGTTCTGCTATTTCTTTATCTGTTTTATTTGCTTTTTCTATTGATTCTATTATGTCTTCATTATATGTAGTTTCTCCATCTTTCTTTAAAAAGTCTACTATTTTTTCAACTTCTTGATCTGAGACAAATGTTCCTTGGACTCTTGTAGGTTTTGATACTCCTGTTGGATAATATAGCATGTCTCCTTTTCCAAGTAACTTTTCTGCTCCTGGCATGTCTAATATTGTTCTTGAGTCTATTTGTGATGATACTGCAAATGCAATTCTTGACGGTATATTTGCTTTTATAAGTCCTGTGATTACGTCTACTGAAGGTCTTTGTGTTGCTATAACTAAGTGCATTCCTGCTGCTCTTGCTTTTTGTGCAAGCCTACATATTGCATCTTCTACGTCTTTTGCTGCTACCATCATAAGATCTGCAAGCTCGTCTATAATGATTACTATTTGTGGCATTTTTATGCTTTGTTCTTCTTCTGTGTTTGCTTCTAGTGCTTTATTATATCCTTTTATATCTCTTACACCTTTTGCTGCAAATTTTGCATATCTATCTTCCATTTCCTGTACTGCCCATGCAAGTGCTCCTGCTGCCTTTCTTGGGTCCGTTACAACTGGTATAAGTAGATGTGGTATTCCATTATATACTGATAATTCTACGATTTTTGGATCTACCATTACAAGTTTTACTTCACTAGGTTTTGCTTTGTATATAAGGCTTGTGATTAATGTATTTATACATACACTCTTTCCTGAACCTGTACTTCCTGCAACAAGTAAGTGTGGCATTTTAGCTATATCTGCAATAACCCTTGCACCACTTACGTCTTTTCCAAGCCCCATTGAAAGTTTTGATTCTGATTTTACAAATTCTTCTGAGTCTATTACATCTCTTAAATGTACCATTTCATTGTCTTTGTTTGGTATTTCTATTCCTACTGCTTGCTTTCCTGGTATTGGAGCTTCTATTCTTATGCTTTGTGCTGCTAAGTTTAGTGCTATATCATCTGCTAGGTTTGCAATTTTACTAACTCTTACTCCTTCTGCTGGTTTTAATTCATATCTAGTTATTGCTGGTCCTACTGCTACATCTTCAACTTTTGCTGATACTCCAAAGCTATGTAAAGTTCTTTGAAGTTTTAAAGCATTATCTGCTATTGATTTTTTTTCTGTTTTTGCTTTCTTTTCTCCTATTTCTAATAATGCTATTGGTGGAAATTCATAATTTTGATCTTCTACAACTTGTGCATGTTCTAATTGTAATACTTGTTTTTTATTATCTTCTTTTTCTTGTTCTGTTTCTTTAAATAGGTTTGCTTCTATGTAGTCTGGACTTTGAGTTTTTTCTGGCTCTGTTTCTATTTGTTTTACTTTTGATTTCTTTTCTTCATAGTCAAGTGGTATATCATGTTCAAACTTGTTGTCTTCTTCCTCTTCTCCGATTTCTCCTAGCTCTCTTAGAACAGAATGCGATTTTTTTACTTTCTTCTCTTTTTCTTTCTTTTCCTTTTTTACTTTAGGCTTAACGATTTCTTCTTCCTCTTCCTCATCTTCTTCGTCTTCATATTCTCTTCTTTCTTGAAGCCTTGTTGAAATTTTATCTATTAATTCTGCTGGTTTTATTCCAAATGTGAAGATTACAAGAAGTATTGTCGCACCTATTAATAGCACATTTGCTCCTATGGTTCCTACTAATTTAGTTAATGGTACTGTAACAAGTACTCCAAAAACTCCTCCCCCTTTATTAACTGTTCCTAGTTCATACCCTTCTGTAACTACATCTGAGAAATCGTCATTTATGTTTAATAATTTGTTATCTCCTGATAATTGCATTGATGTCATAAGTCCACATACACATAATATTATGACTAAATATTGTATAATTTTAGGCATGACAAATTCTTTCTCTTCTTTTATTAGAGAAATTCCTATTATAAATGTTCCTATTGGAACTAAATATTTTATCCAGCCCATTATTCCACCTAACATTGGGCTTATATTTCTTCCAATAGCTCCTGACTGCATATATATTAATACTGCTAAAAGTATACTAATTATCATTATAATTATTGCATGTACATATGCATCTTGCTTCTTTTTTCTCTTTTTTGTTACTTTCTTTCTTTTCTTCGCCATTTGTTTTCTCATTCCTTTTTATAGCATATCATATTTATACAATTTATATTGTATCATTACAATTTTTGAATTGCAATGTTTTTGGTGAAATTTACCTTTTTCTTTCTTGCATAAGATATACACATTTTGATGTTATGTTATTTGGTGATATTTTCGATAAAATTCTTAGTATTTTTATATGAATTCCTGGTACTATCATGAATTTTCCTTTTAGCATTTTCTTTATTGCATATTTTGCTACTTTTTCGCTACTTAATGAGTATAGATTAAATTTTACTCCTGCTACTTTATTAAAGTTTGTATCTACTGGTCCTGGACAAAGTAGACTTAGCTTTACATTTGATTTTGCTTTTTTTAGTTCTGCTCTTATTCCTTCTGTTAGTCTTACTACATATGCTTTTGATGCATAATAGCTTTCCATAAGTGTACCTGGCATAAATCCTGCTATTGATGCAACATTTACGATATGTCCTCTGTTTTTCTTTACCATGTCTTTTAAGTATAATTTTGTTAATATATGAACTGCTGTTATATTTGTATTAATTAGGCTTATTTCTTTGTCTAGGTCTGTTTCTATAAAATTTCCAAATGTTCCAAAACCTGCATTGTTTATTAATATATCTATATCTTGCACCATTTTATATAGTCTTTTACAATTTTCTTGATTTTCTAAATCCATTGGTACTATTTCTATATTTTTTCCTTTTAATTTTTCTTTTGCTTTTTCTAGTTTTTCTTTGTCCCTTGAAACTAGTACTAAGTCATATCCTCTTTTGTCTAATTCTCTGGCCATGTCTAGTCCTATTCCTGATGATGCTCCTGTGATTAATGCTTTCATTTTAACCTCCATTTTAAACAAATTCTTGCCAAACAATATTAGCTAAGTCTATCCCTTTATTTGTTAGCTTAATATAGTTTCCGTCTATTTCTATTAATTCTTGTTTTGCAAGTTTTTCTAGTTCTTTTCTGTATGTGAATATTGGATTTTCTTTAAATTTATTTTTATATAAATTTATATTTATTCCTTCTATTTTTCTTAGTCCAAGTAACATATACTCTTTTGCCTTTTCTTCTTCTGTTTGGATTTCGTGTATTGTTATATTATTGTCAAATTCATTATTTTTTATGTTTTCGATATATTCTTCTATTTTCTCTATATTTGAATATCTCTTATTTTCTAAATATGAATGCGCGGCAACTCCAATTCCGTATATATTCTTTTTGTTCCCAGCAATCACTATTGTGTCTTGATTTATATTTATCTTTTGCAAAGTTTGAGATTTCATAGTGTGTATAGCCTTTTTCTTCTAATCTGTTTTTTACTTTCCAATACATTTTTCTTTCTAGTTCCTCACCTGGTAACTCTAGTTCTCCTTTATCCACCATTTCAAATAGTTTTGTATTTTCTTCTAATATTAATGAGTATACTGATATATGTTCTGGATTTATTTTAATTACTTCTTCCAAAGATTGCTCTAACATTTCTAGACTTTGATTTGGAAGTCCAAGCATTAAGTCTACATTTATATTTGTAAACCCTATTTTTCTTGCTGTTTTGTATATTTTCAAAAACTCCTCATATGTATGTATTCTCCCTATTTCTTTTAGTAAATCATTTTTTGTTGATTGCAGTCCTATACTTAGTCTGTTTATTCCTGAATTCTTATATTCTTCTAGCTTTTGTTCATCTGCTGTTCCTGGATTTATTTCTATTGTAATTTCCACTTCTTTTTTTGTGTATGGTATTATTTCTTTTAGAATATCTATTATATTTTTGCTATCTAAAATAGATGGAGTTCCTCCACCTATGTATATTGTTTCTATATTGTATTTACTTAAATTTTTGTTTCTAATTTCTTTTATAACCGCTTGTACATATTTTTCATATATTTCTTTTTTGTTTGCAAATGATATAAAGTCACAATAATAGCACTTTGCTTTGCAAAATGGTATATGAATATATATTCCAATGGATTTTTTTTGCATACTTATTTTCCCCTTTTATTCCTCCGATATTTCTATAATTCTTTTAAGTCTATGATTTACTCCTGATTTTCCAATTGGATCTGATAACATTTTACCAAGCTCGTCTAATGTTGCATCTGGATTTTCTAATCTTAATTTTGCAATTTCTTGCAAGTTAGGTGGTAAACTATTCCATTTTTTTCTTTTCTTTATTCTTTCTATTGCATTTATTTGTGCTACTGATGCATTTATTGTTTTGTTTAAGTTTGCTGTTTCGCAGTTTACTTTTCTATTTACATTATTTTTCGTTTCTTTCAAAACTCTAATATCTTCATACTTAAGTACTGAGCTATTTGCTCCAATTAATGCTAAAAATTTTGATATTTCTTCTCCATCTTTTATATAAATTGAGTATGAGTATTTCCTATCTAATAGCTTTACTTCTATATTAAATTTATTTATTATTTTTACTAACTTTTCTCTTGCTTCTTTCGTTTCTAGTCTTATTTCTAAATGATATCTCGCATTTGGTTCTGTAATTGACCCTCCTCCTAAGAAAGTTCCTCTTACTACTCCTTTTGCTATATCTAAATTTTCAAGATTTATTTTTTCTATATTTAAGTCACTCTTTTTTAATGTTATTTCATAGTTTTTTCCATGCATTTTGATGTTGTATTGTATTTTTAGCCTATTTAGGAGTTTATTTAGTCTATTTATGTTATATTCATTTTCTGTTAAGAATTTTATTTTTCCCATACTTGTGTCTGTTGTAAGCATATATCCATATATTTCTGCTTTTACAACTTCCTCATTTGAGAATACATTTATTTTACTTAGTTCTTCTTTTACTTTTGATGAAAAAGACATATTTTCCCTCCTTATTTTAAAATCTAGTTATTTTTTCTTATTATAATAACTCTATCATTTCCGTTTAGGTCTTTTATACATTCTACATTTTGATAGTGTCCGATTTTTTGCTACAAGTTCTATTATTTCTTCTCTTTGGTCATATCCTATTTCAAGTGCTATAATTCCTTTTTCTTTTAAGTGTTTGTGTCCTTTTTTTATGATTATTTTATAGAATTCTAATCCGTCTTCTCCTCCATCTAATGCAAGCTTTGGTTCGAATTCAAGGTTATATTCTTTCATTACTTCTGTTTTTATGTATGGTGGATTTGAAACTATTATATCATATTTTTCTGTAATTTTTTCAAACATATCACTTTGTATAAATTGTATAGTTTCATTTTTTAGTAATTGCTGTTTATTTTTCTTTGCTACTTCTAAAGCTTTTGTGCTTATATCTGTTGCTGTAATATTTACTTTTTCTAAATATTTTTTTAATGACACTGCAATTATTCCGCTTCCTGTACATAATTCTAGTATATATTTTTTGTTTTCTTCTTTTGCTAACTTAATAACTTCTTCTACCAAAGTTTCTGTATCACTTCTTGGTATAAGTACATTTCTATTTACAAAAAATTTCATTCCCATAAATTCTTTATTTTTTGTTATATATTGTAAAGGATAGCCTTTTGATATTTTTTCTATTCCTTCTAAAAAGTCTTTAGCTTTTTCCTCACTAATTTCTTCTTTTGATTTTATAGTTAAGTCTTCTTTACGGCAAACAAGAATACTTGCTAAAAGTATTCTTGTTTGAAGACTTGCATCTTCTATATTTCTTTCGGTTAATATCTTTTTTCCCTTATTTAAGGCTTCTTGTATTTTTATATAACATCACTCCTAAATAATTTCTCCTATTAAGTCATATTCTCTAACGTTTATTATCTTACATTTTACAAATGTTCCTAGTGGTATTTCTTTTTCTTTTTTTATGAATATTACTCCATCCTCTTCTGGCACATCCATATATGTTCTTCCTATATAATACTTATCATCAAAGCTTGTACTTTCTAATATTGCTTCATAAGTACTTCCTAATTTTTGTTGTAAGTTTTCTTTTGAAATTTCTTTTTGTAAACTCATTATTTTTCTATGTCTAGATTTTTTAGTCATATAGTGTACTTGTTCTTTTAGTCTAGCTGCTGGTGTTCCGGTCTTCTTTTGAATACATAAACGCACCTAGTTTATCAAATTTCATATTTTTTACAAATTCATATAGATTACTAAAGTCTTCTTCTGTTTCTCCTGGAAAACCTACTATTAGTGTTGTTCTTAGTATTACATTTGGTATTTCTTTTCTTATTCTATTTATTACTTTTTCTATACTCTTTTGGTCACTTTTTCTGTTCATTCTTTTTAATACCTTATCTGAACTATGTTGTATTGGTATATCAAAGTATTTACAGATTTTATCATTGTTTTTTACTACTTGTATTAGCTCATCTGTTATTGTTTCTGGATATGAATATAGAAATCTTATCCACTTAAATCCATCTATTTTACAAAGTTCTTCTAGTAATTCTGCAAGCTTAGGTTCCCCATATATGTCTATTCCATATTTTGTTGTGTCTTGTGCTATTACTATTAACTCTTTTATTCCTTTTTTAGCAAGTTTTTTTGCTTCTTCTATTATTTCTTCTTTTTTTCTTGAGATGTATTTTCCTTGTATGTATGGAATTGCACAATATGTACAGTTATTGCTACAACCTTCAGCAATTTTCAAATATGCATAATTGTCTCCTGTTGTTATTACTCTATTTGCAAAGTCTAATTTTGGGCAGATATTATCTTGTTTTCCTATCATTTTACTTATCTTTTCCCAGAGTTTGTCATATTCTTTTATTGATACAAACAAGTCTACTTCTGGTATTAATTTTTCTAAGTCTTCTTTATATCTTTGTACTAAACAGCCAATTACTACTAAATATTTGCATCTTTTATTCTTATATTCTGCCATTTCTAATATAGTGTCTATTGCCTCTTGTTTTGCACTTTCTATAAATCCACATGTGTTTATAACTATAATATCTGCCTTTGTTTCGTCATTTACTATATTATATCCATTTTGTTTAAACATTCCAATTACTTCTTCTGTTACTACTAGGTTTTTTGTACATCCTAGAGAGATAAAGCCTACATTCATAAAATTATCCTTCCTACTTAAAGAATAAATAAATTAAATTGCGTTCATCGCTCGGGGCAAGCTAATCTTCGCAGAAATTCTTACTCATTTTTATGGCACCCTTCCACAGCAAGCGTGAACTCTTTCCATAAAACTTTCGTAGAATTTATAGCTCGATTACTCTACATTTGCGATTTCTCTTAATTTAATTCATTTATTCTTTGTTATTATGTTTTTATATAGTTTTATTTTAATCATTATAATTTATATATTATATTTATTTCTTTTCTTGTATGTTGTGTGTAAAAGTTTATGTGCCATGTGTCCTCCTGGCTCACCTATATATTCTTTATATGCTTCTTTTAAGTATGGATTTTCATGTGATTTTCTTATAGTGCTTTTTTCATCTATATTATATAAAGAAGTTGAACGCTTTTGGAATACATTTACAACATTTCTTGTTTTTGAAGATTTTATTGGTTGCCCACCACCCATGATACAACCTCCTGGACATGCCATTACCTCTAGGAAATCAAAGTCTGCTTTTCCGTACTTTTAAGTCCTCCATCATTTTCCTTGCATTTTTTAGTCCTGATACTACTGCAATTCTTATATCTTTTCCTGCTATATTTACTGTGGTTTTCTTTATCCCTTTTTGTCCTCTTACTTCTTCAAATTCTAATTTTTCTAATGGCTTTCCTTCTAAAATTTCTGCCGCTGTTCTTAAAGCTGCCTCCATAACTCCTCCTGTTACTCCAAATATTGCAGCTGCTCCTGTTGCTTCTCCCATTGGGTCATCAAAGTCAGAGTCTGGAAGTTCTACAAATTCTATATGTGCTTGTTTTATCATTCTTGCAAGTTCACGTGTTGTTATTACTGCATCAACATCATCTAGTCCTTCTACTCCTTGCATATCTTCTCTTGTTCTTTCAAATTTTTTAGCAATACATGGCATTACTGATACAACAAATATTTTGTTTGGATCTATATTGTGTTTTTTTGCATAATATGATTTTATAATTGCTCCAAACATTTGGTGTGGAGATTTACAAGATGATATATGTTCTAATAATTCTGGATAATTCATTTCTATAAATCTTATCCATGCAGGGCAACATGATGTTGCCATTGGTAATACTCCTCCATTTTTTATTCTTTGTATAAATTCTGTTGCTTCTTCCATTATTGTGAAGTCTGCTCCTGTATTTGTATCAAATACTTTATCAAATCCTAATCTCTTTAATGCTGTTACCATTTTTTTAGTAACATTGGTTCCTATTGGTAGTCCAAATTCTTCGCCAATTCCTACTCTTACAGCTGGTGCTGTTTGAACTACAACATATGTATCTTCATCTTTTAATTTTTCCCATACTACTTTTGTATTATCTTTTTCTTTTAATGCTCCTACTGGGCAATTTTCAATACATTGTCCACAAAATGTACAGTTTACATCATCTAAACTTTTATTTTCAAATGTTGATATACATGATGAAAATCCTCTTTCTGTACAATCTATTGCTCCTATATCTTGTATATTTTTACATGTTGATATACATCTTCTGCATAGTATACATTTATTAAAATCTCTTACTATACTAGGAGATTTATCATCTATTTCATGTCTATTTCTGTCTCCATTGTATCTTATGTCTGTTACTCCAAATTCCTGTGCTAGTCTTTGAAGTTCACAGTTTCCATTTCTTACACATGTTAGACATTCTCTATCATGATTTGATAGTATTAAGTCAAGGACTGTTTTTCTTGCTTGTATTACTTTTTCTGTATTTGTGTGAACTTTCATTCCTTCTTCTACTTTTTGTATACAAGATGTTGCAAATCCTCTTTTGCCTTCTACTTCTACAACACAAATTCTACAGTCTCCTATTTCATTTATTTCTTTTAGGAAACATAGTGTCGGAATGTCTATATTTACTTTTTTTGCTGCTTCTAGGATTGTTGTTCCTTCTTCAACTTCTAGGTCATGACCATCTATGTTTAGTTTAATTAGTTTTTTCATATTTAAAATTTCTCCTTATCTTGCTGAGGCTGTTAAGGCTTTGCCTGTTACAGCCTCAGTATGCAATTTGCATTAGCAAATTGTATTCCTTGATTTGAAATAATGACGCAATATACTGATTATCTTCTCAATCAGTGTATTGCCTTAAATGGACAAACACTAATACATGTTCCACATTTGATACATTTTTCTTTGTCTATTTCATGTGGGCTTTTTATTTCTCCTGATATTGCTTCTACTGGGCAATTTCTTTTGCACATTCCACAACCTTTACATTTGTCTTTATCTATTTGAATGTCTGCTAATGCTTTACATTCTCCTGTTTTGCATTTTTTGTCTATTACATGTTCTTTGTATTCGTCTATAAAGTATTTCATTGTGCTTATTACTGGGTTTGGTGCTGTTTGTCCTAATCCACATACTGATGCATTTTTTATATTTTCACATAAATCTTCTAGTTTCTTTAAGTCTTCTTCTTCACCATTTCCGTCTGTTATTTTTTGTAAGATTTCATACATTCTCTTTGTTCCAATTCTACAAGGTGTACATTTACCACATGATTCATCTACTGTAAATCCAAGATAGAATTTAGCTAGGTTTACCATACATTTTGTATCATCCATTACTATTAATCCACCTGATCCCATCATTGAGCCTATGCTTGCAAGTGATTCATAGTCTATTGGTATATCTAGTTTTTCTTTAGGTATACATCCTCCTGATGGTCCTCCTGTTTGTGCTGCTTTAAATTCTCTACCATTTGGGATACCCCCTCCTATGTCATATATTATTTCTCTTAAGGTTGTTCCCATTGGTACTTCTACAAGTCCTGTGTTTACTACATTTCCTCCTAAGGCAAACACTTTTGTTCCTTTTGATTTTTCTGTTCCAATTTTTGAATACCATTTAGCTCCATTTAATATTATTTTTGTTATATTAGCATATGTTTCTACATTATTTATAAGTGTTGGTTTTTGCCATAATCCTACATTTGCTGGGAATGGTGGCTTTAGTCTTGGCCTTCCAGATCTTCCTTCTATTGATTCTAGAAGTGCTGTTTCTTCTCCACATACAAATGCTCCCGCTCCAAGTCTTATGTCTATATCAAATGAGAAGTTTGTTCCCCAGATGTTTTGTCCTAATATTCCATATTCCCTTGCTTGTTCTATTGCTTTTCTAAATCTTTGAACTGCTATTGGATATTCTGCTCTAACATATATATATCCTTTGTTTGCTCCAACAGCAAAACCAGCAATCGCCATCGCTTCTATTACTGAGTGTGGATCTCCTTCTAAGATACTTCTATCCATAAAGGCACCGGGATCTCCTTCATCTGCATTACATACTACATATTTTTGTTCCCCTTTAGCCATTTTTGTGAATTCCCACTTTTTTCCTGTTGGAAAACCTGCTCCTCCACGTCCTCTTAGTCCTGATTTTGTTATCTCTTCTATTACAGTTTCTTGTGTCATTGAAAATAGTACTTTTTCTAATGCTTTATATCCATCAAATGCTATGTATTCGTCTATATTTTCTGGGTCTATTTTTCCACAGTTTTTTAATGCTATTCTTAGTTGTTTTTTGTAAAAGCTAAGGTCATCTAATCTTTTTACTAGACTGCCATCTATATCTTTGCAAAGTAATCTGTCTACCAATTTTCCTTCTATTAGATGTGTGTTTACTATCTCTTTGCAATCCTCTACTTTCACCATTGCGTAAAATGTATCTTCTGGTCTTATTATTACTATTGGTCCTTTTGCACAAAGCCCAAAGCACCCTGTTTGTATTACTTTTACATTTTCTATATTGTTCTCTTTTATTAATTTTCTAAATTCGTCTATGATTTCTCCTGATTTTGAAGATGTACAGCCTGTACCTCTACATACAAGTATATGTTTTTCATGCGTGTTTGCTTTTAGATTTTCTCTTAAGTCTAATTCTTTTCTTTTTTCTTCTCTTATTTTGTTTATTTCTTCTAAGGATTTCATATTTATTTCTTCCTCCTTCAAAATTAATCTTTTGCCATATATTCATCTAATACTTGATCTAATTTTTGTACAGTAGCTCTTCCATATACTTCTCCGATTTATTGTAAATACTGGTGCTAACCCGCATGCTCCTATGCATCTCGTTTCTTCTATTGAGAATTTTCCGGTCTTTTGTTGTTTCTCCTACTTCTATTTTTAATCTTTCTTTTAATCTATCTAGTATTTTTTCTGAACCTTTTACATAACACGCTGTTCCAAGGCATACTGCAATATTATATTTTCCTTTTGGCTTTAATGTAAATCTTGAATAAAATGTTACTACACCATATACTTCTGCTGATGGAATTCCTAAATATTCTGCAACTCTCATTTGTGCTGCTGTTGGTATGTATCCATAGTGTTCTTGTATATCGTTTAATATTTGTATTAGATTGTCTTTGTCTTGTTTATATACTTCTAATATTTTTTCTATTTCTTCATCTTTTTGACAGTTCTCACATTTGTTTTTTTCCATGTTATCAACTCCTATTTTTATTATATAGCTTTATTATATCAAAGTAGAACTTTTTAAACAATAGTATTTTTATATAAATCTGTCGAATTTTTGAAAGTAATTTTTGGTAAAATATTTTTTTGAATAAAATATAAGCAACTACTTAAGTTTTTTTCTTAAGTAGTTGCTTGATTATTTTTGTTAAGCTATCTTGAACGCAGCAGTCCAATAGAATGCATCTATACTAAATTATTCTATTTATATTTTTCCATTTTATTTAGTCGTCATGTTGTGTTGTTTTATTATGAGAACAATATTTATGATTTGACGTCAGTCCATGCCTACAAGGTAATATTCCTAAACTTTGATGTCCCCCACACTTTGCACAAACTTTAGTATTACAATATATATTCCAAGAACGTGTTCTAAGTTCTTCATAACATTTTTGGCTACAGTAAGGACCTATGTTGTCATGACCTGCTCCCCATGTAGGACATATCGTCATTCTCTGATAAAAAGGTCCTATTCTATTATCACAAGCCAAACATCTTGTAGCACTTACTGTACGTTCAGATTGTACCTCTAAAGTTGCTCCACATTCTTTTGTCGAAGTTCCACCACAATATCTGCACCCGTGTTCCTCCGATTTCCATTACATGTTAGTCCTGTTCCTGGACAATATGTTCTTATTTGTGTTTGAACATCTCCTTCTGTTATTGCTTTTCCATCTGTTACATCTACTCTCCAATAGTAATATGTATACTGGCTTAAGTTTGTTTCTGTCTGTACTGCTATTTGTACATTTTGTTCTTGATTCGTTAGCTCTTTTGAATAATTTAAGTTACTTGAACTTGTTCCATATCGTAAAGTGTAAGTTAATTTGTCTCCATCTGCATCTTCTGATTTTGCATTTACTTTTATATAGTTTATTCCTTTTGAATTAAATAAAACTTCTGCTTTTGTTGGTGGTGTATTTTCTGGTGCTATTGGTGGATTAGGCTCTGTACTTGAACCTCCTTCTATCTCTTTAATACTCCTTATTACACTATCTATTATATTTTCTGTTCCTTCTAATACTTTATTCTCATTTATTCCTTCTTGCACATACTTTGTTGCTCCTGTCATTGCAAATTCAATTATTCTTGAATTGTATATTACACTTATTCCAACTGCTGATAATATTACTAACAATATTACTATTAGTATTAATGCCACTAGTGTTATTCCTTTTTCCTTTAGTATATTGATTTTGTTCATTTGTATTCTCCTTTCACATACGACAAGTCGTAGTTTTATATATACTATACTACGACTTGTCGTAGCTGTCAAGTAATAATTTTTTATGATAAGTTTAAAGTGGTGTTAATTATGGAATATGGAAAAATTGTTATAAAATTAGATAATTACTTAAAAGAACATCATGTTAGTAGAACTAGTCTTTCCCGCAAAGGTGATTTACGTTATGATACTATTCTTAGTTATTGTCGAAATGACGTAACTAGATTTGACGCTGATACTCTAGCTAAAATGTGTATAGCTCTTAATTGTAATATTCAAGATATTTTGGAATTTGTACCAGATAAAAAATAAGAGGGTGTCCCAAGATAGGAACCCTCTTATTTTTTTAGTTAATTATGACACAGCGCGAAGCTCTACTTCTCAACCTTGCACTAATGTTTATTGTTTACTTTATGTTTTGCAGTTTTCGAAACTACTTTATGGTTATTTGTTGGTACGACTTTTAATGTATATCCAATTGCGTGTAAGTATTTTATTATTGTTTGCATAGTAGGAGAGTGTATTCCTCTTTCAACTCTTGCTATTGCACTTTGAGTTAATCCGCTTTTTCTACTTATTTCCATTTGTGTCATTTTTCTATTTTCTCTTGCTTCAATAATTGCCTCTATTATCTCGCTCTCAATTCTAATTTCTTCTTCTTGTTCTGGTGTTATATTTAATTTTTTTCTAACTTCTTCCCAAGTTTCAAATTTACTCATTTCCAAAACTCCTTTTTTTATAATCTTCTAACATCCTTTTTGCTTTTTCTATTTCTCTTTGAGGCGTTTTTTGTGTTTGTTTCATAAATACATTCAATAATATAAATTTATTATTATACCAACTAGCAAACAATATTCTATCTCTTATTGGTCTTAATTCCCATATTTCATTGTTAAGGTGTTTTATATAAGGTTCTCCAAGTGATAAACCATATATACTTAAATTATCAATATATGCTGTAATTTTCCTAAATTTAATATTATTATCTTTGCTAGGTTTATTTTTTAAATATTGTAAATATTCCTCTACTTCACTTTTTCCATTTTTATCTTCATAAAATTCTATTGTATACACTAGGTTTTCTCCTTACTTGCTGTGTTAATATTATAGCATATTTGCTATAATATATCAATATCTTTTATATTATTTTTTTACCTTTTAGGGATTTGTAGCAGACTAAAAATTTATTTTGCTTGATTTATAAAATTGATTATTGTTTATTTTATATTTGCTTTATACCTTTGTCAAGAAAATAAATATGACTTTTTTTCGACATTATGGAATAATTTTACAATCCTAAAAAAAGATAGTACATTTTCTGCACTACCTTAAAAATAGTTCTAAAATACAACCCTTTTCAAAATTTTACTAACAACTGTATTTATCTATTTTTACTTTATAGCTTTTATTGCTAAAGGACAATGGTTTGTTTCTATAATTTTTCTTATGTAACCATTAGTTGCATAACCTAAGTTTTATAGAATCTACGGGGCGCACCGCATTGGTAGGGCTGTTCGTGTTGCCGTTCGAGTTATACAAGTTATTGGCGTTCACGTTACCGCTGTTCACAATGAACACGTTGAACCACGCATTGGTACTGTTTAAGTTGACACAGCGCGAAGCTCCACTCCTCAACCTTGACCTATGATTATTATATCGTAAAAAAATTAATTTAACAATATTTTTTATTCTCAAAAATTATACTAAATTTGAATTACAATTTTCAACTTTATTTGTTTTTTTATCAGTTTCTTCTGTAAATTCTTGATATTTTTGCTTTATTAGTATATAATATTAGTTATTAAAAAACGATTTATTTTTAAATGGAGGTATTATTTATGAAGTTTGATGCTTGGAATGGTTTTCAAGATGGTGATTGGCAAAAAGAAATTGATGTAAGAAATTTTATACAGACAAACTATACACCTTATGAAGGCGATGCATCTTTTCTAGTTGGAACTACTGATAAAACAAAAAAATTATGGAATGAAGTTTTAGAATTATTTGAGAAAGAAAAAGCAGCTGAAGGTGGAGTTTTAGATATCGATGTTAAAACACCTTCTACTATAAATGCTCATAATGCAGGATACATTGATAAAGACCTTGAGCAAATAGTTGGCCTTCAAACAGACGCTCCTCTTAAAAGAGCTATTATGCCTTTTGGTGGTATAAGAATTGTAGAGAAATCTTGTGAAGCTTATGGAAAAAAAGTTGATCCTGAAACAGATGCTATTTTTAATGGTATTAGGAAAACACATAATGATGGTGTTTTTGATGCTTACACACCTGATATTAGAGCTGCTAGAAGTTCTCACTTAATTACTGGTCTTCCTGATGGATATGGACGTGGAAGAATTATAGGTGATTATAGACGTGTTGCTCTTTATGGTGTTGACGCTTTAATTGAGGAAAGAAAACATTGTCTAGATTTATTAAATCATGATGAGTTTACTGAAAGTATAGTAAGAGAAAGGGAAGAATTTGCAGAGCAAATTAAAGCACTAAATGCTTTAAAAGAAATGGCTTCAAAATATGGTTTTGATATTTCAAAACCTGCAACTAATGCAAAAGAGGCTGTTCAATGGTTATACTTTGGTTATTTAGCTGCAATTAAAGATCAAAATGGTGCAGCTATGAGTATTGGTAGGACTTCTACTTTCTTAGATATTTATTTTGAAAGAGATTTAAAAAATGGTACTTTGACTGAGGATGAAGTTCAAGAAATCATGGATCATTTTGTTATGAAATTAAGAATGGTTAGATTTTTAAGAACTCCTGAATATAATGAATTATTTAGTGGAGATCCTGTTTGGGTAACTGAAAGTATTGGTGGTATGGGAATTGATGGAAGAACTTTAGTTACAAAGAATTCTTTTAGAGTATTGCATACTCTTGAAAATTTAGGTCCTGCTCCTGAACCAAACCTTACTGTTCTTTGGTCTACAAGATTACCTAAAGGATTTAAAGAGTATACTTCAAAAATATCTATCGAAACTTCTTCTATTCAATATGAAAATGATGATTTAATGAGAAGATTTTGGGGAGATGATTATGGAATAGCTTGTTGTGTTTCTGCAATGAGAATTGGTAAACAAATGCAATTCTTTGGTGCTCGTGCAAATCTTGCTAAAACTCTTCTTTATTCTATTAATGGTGGTAGAGATGAAAAATCTGGAAAACAAATAACTCCTAAATTCTCTCCTATCACTTCTGAGTATTTAGATTATAACGAAGTTATGGAAAAATTTGATAACATGATGGAATATGTTGCTAAAATTTATATCAAGGCTTTAAATGCTATCCATTATATGCATGATAAATATTCTTATGAAGCTATTGAAATGGCTCTTCATGATAAAGATATTTTAAGAACAATGGCTTGTGGTATTGCAGGACTTTCAGTTGTGGCTGATTCTCTTTCTGCAATTAAATACGCAAAAGTTAAAACTATAAGAGATGAAACTGGACTTGTTACTGATTATGAAGTTGAAGGCGATTTTCCAAAATATGGTAATGATGATGATAGAGTTGATGATATTGCAATTAGTATAATTGAAACTTTCCTTGGTAAACTTCAAAAACATTGCACATATAAAAACTCAAAACACACATTATCTGTTCTTACTATTACTTCTAATGTTGTTTATGGTAAGAATACTGGTAACACTCCTGATGGTAGAGAAGGTGGCTCACCTTTTGGTCCTGGAGCTAACCCACTTCATGGAAGGGATACAAATGGAGCTTTGGCTGTTATGAATACCATTGCAAAACTTCCTTATAAATATGCTGAAGATGGTATTTCTTATACTTTCTCTATTACTCCAAAGGCTCTTGGTAAAGATGAAGATTCAAGAATTAATAACTTAGTAAGTATGCTTGATGGTTTCTTTGCTCAAGATGGACATCATATCAATGTAAATGTATTTGATAGAGCTTTGCTTTTAGATGCAATGGATCACCCTGAAAAATATCCTCAACTTACAATAAGAGTTTCTGGATATGCTGTAAACTTTGTTAAATTAACTCGTGAACAACAATTAGATGTTATTAATAGAACAATCCACGAAAGAATTTAATTCAAAAAATATGCGTCGGAATATTGTGTTAAGTCAAATCAATGAATACAATTTGCTAACGCAAATTGCATACTGAGGCTGTAAAGAGCAAAGCTCTAGCAGCCTCAGCAAAGGAGTATAATCTATGGACGAAAATAATGATGTTTTAAGGGTTCACTCGTTTGAGAGTTTTGGTACTGTTGATGGTCCTCGGAATAAGATATGTTATCTTTCTTCAAGGCTGTCATTTAAGGTGTAAATATTGCCAAAATAGAGACACCTGGCCTGAAAATTCAGGACAAGTCATTCCTATTTCTAATGTTATTAATACTATTCTTAAGTATCAAAATTATATAAAGCCTTCTGGTGGAGGTGTTACTGTTTCTGGTGGTGAGCCTTTACTTCAGACTAAGGCTTTAATTTCATTATTTGAGAAATTAAGAGAATATAATATTCATACTGCAATAGATACTTCTGGAATGTTTAGCTTAACTGATAATGTTAAAAACCTAATTGATTTGACTGATTTATTTTTGCTTGATATTAAACATATAGTTCCTTCAAAATCAAAGGAATTAGTAGGTTTTTCAAATGAATTGGAAATTGAGTTTGCAAAGTATTTAAGTGACATTCGGTAAACCTATATGGATAAGACAAGTTCTTATTCCTGGAATAACTGATAATGAGGAGGATTTAGTAAAGTTAAAAGAGTTTATATCTTCTCTAAAAACAGTTGAAAAAGTAGAACTTCTTCCTTATCATGACCTCGGTAAGTTTAAATGGGAAAATTTAAAATTAAGATATCCTTTAGAAGATGTTCGTCCTGCAACATTAGAAGATGTTGAAATGGCTAAGAAAATTTTACGGAATTTAATCGTCACTACTTTGAATCAAGGAATACAATTTACTGAAGCTGTTAAAGCTATGCTTGTTACAGCTTCAGTATACAATTTGTGTTAGCAAATTGTAATCATTAGAAAAATGCCTATCACAGAATGGCATTTTTTTAAACTTGGCAAAACCTTAACAGCCTCAGTTTTTTAATCTTTTTTGTTCCAACCGCTCCTTATTTAATTGTCTTTCTCGAGCTATACTTAAACTATCATCTGGTACGTCATCTGTTATCGTTGAACCAGCAGCTATTAATACATTATCTCCTATTGTGACTGGTGCAATAAAGTTAACATTTGATCCAACAAAAGCATTATCTCCTATTATTGTTTTACTCTTTTTAAATCCATCATAGTTACATGTTATTGTTCCACAACCTATATTTGTTTTGCTCCCTATTTCACAATCTCCCATATATGATAAATGTGGTACTTTTGTGCCTTCTCCAATTATTGCTTTTTTTACTTCTACAAAGCTTCCTATCTTTACGTTATTAGCTATGTTACAACCTTCTCTTATATATGCATTTGGTCCTATTTCACAGTTTTCTCCAATTACAACTCCTGATTTTATTGTTGTATTTGGGTGTATTACTGTGTCTATTCCTATTTCTACATCGTCATAAATATATGTATTATCCATGTCTTCAATCGTTACACCATTTTTCATATGCTCTTGATTTATTCTTATTTTTAGTATTCTTGTTAACATTTCTAATTGTGCTCTATCATTTACTCCAAGAATTTCTGTGTTGTCCTCTACAATAATTGCTCCTGTTTTTAATCCTTTTTCGTTCATTATTTTTATTACATCTGTTAAATAATATTCTCCTTGTACATTGTTTGGAGTTAATTTTTCTAGTGCAAGTATTAGTTCTTCTATATCAAAGCAATATACTCCTGCATTTATTTCTGTTATATATTTTTCTTCTTCTGTTGCGTCTTTTTCTTCAACTACTGCTTTGACATTTCCTCCAATATCTCTAATTACTCTGCCATATCCAGTTGGATTGTCATATATTGCAGTTAGCATTGTTGCATATTCTCTGTCTTTAACACTCTTACTAATAAGTTTTTTTATTGTTTCTGGTCTTATTAGTGGAACATCTCCATAAAGTACTACTACTTTTCCTTTTTTACCTTTTAAATACGGAATTGCTTGCATTACTGTATGCCCTGTTCCTAAAAGTTCTTCTTGATATGCATATTTTACACTGTCACCAAGTACTTTTTCTACTTCTTCTTTTCTATGTCCTACAACTGATATTATATCTTTTATTCCTGCTTTATATGCTGTTTCTACAACTCTTGCAACCAATTCTTTCCCATATATTTTATGTACAACTTTTGATTTATTTGTTTTCATTCTTGTGCCTTTTCCTGCTGCTAAAACAATCCCTATTATCTCTTTTTCCATAGTCTTTTGACCTCCATTTCGAAAGCAAAGTGCCATAAGCACTCTTTGTTCTAACCAATATAAACTATGTATATTGGTCTAACAATATTATTATATGTTTTTATGTCTATCTTTCGTTCCACCTTGATATTTTTATATTTCTATATATATCTAGTATCTGACTATATTTTTGGTATTCATCTTCCCAAAGCATGTTTGGTACTTTGTCAAATGCATTAAAAACTTTTTCTGATTCCATGAGGAATACTATTTGTTGATTTTGACTCATTTTTTCGTACTTCTTTGAAATATTATATAGATTGTCTAATACCTCATTCGCTTGTATAAAATCAATAAAGTCTTTTATCTTCATTCCTGCAGCTCTTATCTGCATTATCGCAAATACTATCAAACCTATTATTATTAATACTAATATTATAATTATTTGTAATATTTCCACTTGATTTTCTCCTACGTTTATTTTCTCGTTTGTATTCTAGCATATTTCTACTTTTTTTGCAACTTTATTAAATTTTGAAGTATTTTAGGTGCATTTCACATTCTTTTAAGAAAAATTTGTCTGTTTGTCCTGATATGTAATCTATTACTATTCTTCTTATATCTGTGTTTTTCTTATATTCTTCTGTTTTGTTATTCATAAAGCTAAATAGTAACTTGTCACTGTTTGACATTTCTTCTGATATCTCTATGTCTTTTCTATTATCTAATTTCTTTAAATAATACTCAAATAAATCATAAAATGCTTTTTCTAGAATGTCTAGATTTTTTGTTGCTTCTTTTGAAGTATATATATGTTCATAATTCCATGTTTTTAGCCTTATTAAACTTTCAAATACTTCTTTCGAAAATTGTAAATAAGGTTTGTTAATACTATTTTCTATTACATCCATTATTAAAGTATTTACTATTTGTGCATTTGTGTTCCCTAATACTTTTGTAATTTCTTCTGGTATTTCTTCTCTTTTTATTGTTCCAACTATTATTGCATCTTCTATATCTCTTCCAATATATGCAATAATATCTGATAACCTTACTACACTTCCTTCTAATGTCATTGGTTTTATCTTTTTACTATATCCTTCTTCTTTAAACACTTTTTCTACTTCTTCTAAAAATTGCTCTTTTGTTTTGTTTGGAGATGTTTCATATTTATTTAAAAGTATTTCTCCATTATGTGCAAGTATTCCATCTAATGTTTGTACTGTGATATTTAATTTTTCTAAATCTTTTAATGTTTTTACACTTTGTGCATTATGACAAAAATAGCCTATTTTTTCTCTTTTTGCAATATTGTTTAAAAATCTCTCTCCTGCATGTCCAAATGGTGTATGTCCTACATCATGCCCTAAAGCTATTGCTTCTATTAAGTCTTCGTTTAACCCTAAAGCTCTTCCTATTGTTCTTGCTTCTTTTGCTACTAATTGCACATGCAAAACTCTATGTGTTATATGATCGTTTTCAATAAAGGCATATACTTGTGTTTTGTCTATATATCTTGTGTAGGCTTGTGAATGAATTATTTTATCTATATCTCTAAAAAATACTGGTCTTATGTCTTCTTTCTCTTCATTTAGTTTTATTCCCTTTTCTGACTTACACGCATATTCAGAAAATATTTTTTCATTCGTAAGCATAATTTGCTTTAAGTTTTCTATCAAATTTATTCTCCTTCTTTTAGACTTTCGTCTTCTTCATTTTTATTTTCTATTATTATATCATCTATAACTATTTGTTGATTTTCATCTACTTTATATTGTGGAAGTTTTGGTAAATCTTTCAATGTATTTAATCCAAATTTTTTTAGAAATTGTTCTGTTACTTTATATGCCATTGGTTTTCCTGGAAGATCTAGTTTTCCAGCTTCTTCTATTAAATTATGCTCTAATAATCTATATAGTGAAGCATCTGAGCTTACTCCCCTTATATTTTCTATCTCTGCTCTTGTTATTTTGGGATTATATGCAATTATTGCAAGTACTTCTAATGCTGCTTGAGATAAGCTAGGTTTAGCTCTTTTGTCTATTATTGGATATAGATATTCATGATATTCTTTTTTACTAGACATAGTGTATCCATTGTTTACACATACTATCTCTATTCCTCTGTTTTCTTTTTTGCAATCATTTATCATTTCTTCTATTATTTTTGATATTTCTGGTTTATCTATTTCTAAATTCAAGCTTAGTTCGTCTAGTGTTACTATTTTTCCGCTTGCAAATAGTATTGCTTCGATGATTCCTTTTATTTTTTCTTTATCCATTACTTCCTCCACATTTATATAACATTATATCATACTTTTTTAAAATGCGCACTATTTTCTGTTTTAGCATTTTCTAATTATCTTTGTTTATTATAAATACTTATATCATAAAAGATACTATTTTTCAAATTTTGACGTCTTATGATTTTTATGTTATAATTGATTAAATCTATATTGGAGGGAGGTTAACTTCATGGCATATGATCATCGCATTGATATGAAGCTTACTCGTATCAATACTCAGCTTGACAGCATTTCCCCTGACTTTCTTGCACAGCTGCCCTCTACTGAGCTTCGTTCGCTTTTGAATGGGCTTATTGTGGCAGAGGGACGTGTTCGTAAGGAACTGGCAAATTGCAATGGCAAACGGTAATTTCAACTTCCCAACACACGATTTGAATGAATCGTGCATAGCGAGAGCTACACTATCTAAAGTGTAGCTCTCGTCAGAGTATTGACAAACCCCAGAAAAATTTTGATATTTTTCTGGGGTTTTCACAT
>CANPOS010000017.1 GCA_947575745.1 uncultured Clostridium sp. | reverse complement strand
TTCTTTCCTTCTTTTGTTCTTACTTTTAGTATTATTTTTTCTTCTTTAATTATACCTATCAGTTTTATCACTGTCAATAACTTTTTATCGTTTTTTTGTTGAAAGTTAAGGAGTTTTTTAACAATAAAGTGGAAAACATGCAATACATTTTTTGTCTTCCTGCCTTATAATGTGCATATTATTCAATATTTGTCATATTCTTAAGTAAGCTAACTTGAGCTTTAGGAGGTTTATATGAAATCTAATAAACATTTATATAATATAATTCTTATATTTTCATTAACTTTACTTTTTACCTTTTCTTTTGTAAATATATCTTTTGCATCTACCCCTTACATTTGGTCTAATTCTTCTGCTATTGAAACATCTTCTGAAAATAATTCTGCTGATTTAAAATTAGAGTCTGGAGGAGCAATTTTAATTGAACAAACTACTGGCACTATTCTTTATGATCATAATTCTCATGAAAAATTTAGACCTGCAAGTGTAACTAAAGTTATGTCCTTACTTTTGATTATGGAGGCTATTGACAGTGGCCAATTATCTTTAAAAGATAATATTACATGTTCTGACCATGCTGCTTCTATGGGTGGTTCTCAAATATGGTTAGAAAAGGACGAAACTTTGACTGTTGAGGAAATGCTAAAAGCAATATGCCTTAATTCTGCTAATGATTGCGTTGTTGCAATGGCTGAACATATTGCTGGTTCTGAAGAAGAATTTGTGCATAGAATGAATGCTAAAGCAAAATCTCTTGGTATGTATGATACTAATTTTAAAAACTGTCATGGACTTGACGAAGATGACCACCTTACATCAAGTTATGATATTGCTTTAATGTCACGTGAACTTTTAAATAACCACCCTAGTATTACTAATTATACTACAATCTATATGGATAGCTTAAGAGGTGGAAAAACTGGTCTTGTTAATACAAATAAGCTTGTTAGGAATTATCAAGGTTGTACTGGATTAAAAACTGGTTCTACTTCTCTTGCATTATTCAATTTATCTGCTAGTGCTACTCGTAATGATTTATCTTTAATTGCTGTAATAATGCACTCTCCTTCTACTGATGTTAGATTTCAGGAAGCCCAAAAGCTTTTAAATTATGGTTTTTCTAACTTTACTAATATATCTTTTGGTACTAAAGGTGATGTCGTTCGGAAAAGTAGCTGTTGAAAAAGGTGTTTCTTCTGAAATTAATGCAATCTTAGAACAAAATGCTTCTTTCTTCATAGAAAAATCTAAATCAAGTCAGGTTACTCAAAATATATCCTTTAGTGAAAAACTAGAAGCCCCCATTGAAAAAGGGCAAATCATTGGAGAAATTAGCTATTCAGTAGATAATAAAGTTATAAAAAAAGTTAATATTGTTGCATCTGATACAGTTAAAAAACTTGATTTTATGAATATGACACTAAATCTTTGGAATAGTTGGTTTAATGTGTTGAGATAAAATAATCCATCATCTTTTCATAAGATGATGGATTATTTTATAACTTTTCTTACACTATATCTCTTTTATTAAAGCTATCAAACATTGACACTAACATAAGTATCGCACATACTCCTAGTACTGCTAAAGAAAATCCAACTGAATTTCCAGATAAAGCACTTGATGCCATTTGCATTGTGCTGTATGATATATTATTTGTAAATATTTGGTCTGCAATTCCTAGATTGTTAAATGGTATGAATTTTACCCAGTCTGCTGATATATAGTAATTAATTAAATTCATTACAATTCCTGAGCCTACATAACATCCAACACTTACTCCAACTGCTAATGCTGTATTTCTTGTTAAAACAGAGAACATAAATGCAAACAACATGTATATTAATATGTCTATTGAAGATGCTAGGAAGAATAATATCATATATACTATATTTGGAAGTGAATGTACTTCTCCATTTGAAACATAAACATATCCTGCTCCTGCTTCTTCAAAGAAGATATTACCTATTATTGTACTTAAAAGTGATAGCACTATTGTTAAAACAATTAATATTAAAACTGCCGAAAGTATTTTTGATAATAGCACTTTCCACCTTTTATTTGGTGTAAATAGTAAAAATTTAATTGTTCCTTTTGATACCTCTGTTGAAATACTAGAGCCTGCAATTATTACCATTAGAAGAGCTACAAAAAGCATACTAAATTCTGGTGCCATTGCATCATATAATCCTCTTGCAGAAGATGTAGAGTCTAGGTTTGGTATATCTTTTTCAAGTCTATATTCTGCCATTTTTATATTATCTTCTAATTTTTTTATATCATCTAGTTTTAGCATTTTTCCAGTATTTTTGTCAATGCCTGTTCTAAGAGTTTCTTTTATTAATGATATATCTTCATATGTACTTTCCTTCCAACCTAATATATCTTTTGTTGGTTCTTTGTATATATCATATTTTTTACGTAATTCTAATAAATATATTTGATCTTCATATATTTCTTGTGAGATTTCTTTATTATCTAATTTAGTCTTATATTCCTTCTTTTTCTGCTCCAAATATTCTATATGATCGTCTTTATCAAGTGCTGCTATTCTGTCATCTACTAACTTTTGATTTTTCTCTATATCTTTTCCTAAATATATTTCATTTTTTGCTACACTTATCTCATCTAAAATTTCTAATTTCCAATAATTGTTATAATAATATATATTATTTATTTTATACTTTAAAGCTATTTCACAAGTATCAAGTTCTGCTTTCATTTCTGCAATTGTCGCTTCGTCATACTTACTTGACTCTGAGGCTGTTTCTTTTAATTCGTTTATTCTTTGTTTAGTCACTGTCTCCCATTCTTGGTTTCCTAATACTCCGCTTGTATAGTCATTTAATGAGATAATTAATTTTGAAAATCCGTACTGCTCCAAATAAAGCTACAATAGCTAAAATAATTAATATTTTAGTGGAAGTTTTTTTCCATGTCTTTATTGTTTCATTTTGTATTAATTTAATTATTTTCATTTTTCTGTCCTCCTTCCGTTGCGTCGAAAAAGATATCCTCAAGTGTCTTCTCTTTTGGTACAGCACTATATACATCTATATCATTTTTTGCAAGTAATTTTATAACTGCTGATACTTTATCATGTGCTATTTTAACAACTATTTTATCATCTACTATTTTTGTTTCATAATTATTCGCTTTTAATATTTTTTCTGCATCTTGTAATTGTTGTACACTAATTACTGTTTCTTCTGATTCTTCGTCTTGTTTTTCTTTTCCTATTTCTTCTATTTTTACAATTTTACCTTTATTTATTACTGCAACTTTATCACACATAAGCTCCATTTCTGTTAAAATATGTGATGAAACAAAAACTGCAACTTTATCTTTTCTTGATATCTCTTTTAATATATCTCTTAGATGTTTTATACCTGCTGGATCTAATCCATTTGTAGGTTCGTCTAGTATCAATAATTTTGGTGAATTTAAAAGAGTTAGAGCCAATCCCATTCTCTGTTTCATTCCTAGAGAATACTTAGATACTTTCATATTTGCTGCTTCTTTCATGTCTACTAAGCTTATAACTTCATCTATTCTTTCATTTTTTACTCCTCTTAGTCTTGCATAAAGTTTCAAATTATCTCTACCTGTCATATATCCATACATGTCTGGATTTTCAACTATACCACTTGCATTTTCCATTGCTTTTTCAAATTCTTTTTTGACATCATATCCATTTACTTTTATTTCTCCTTCGTCTATACTAAGAAGTCCTAATATCATCTTTATTGTTGTAGTTTTTCCTGCTCCATTTGGTCCTAGGAATCCAAATATCTCGCCTTCTTTGATGGTTAAATTTATACTATCTACAACTTTACTTTTACCGAAATATTTACTTAAGTTTTTTATTTCTAGTATATTTTCCATATCTACTTATTTCATTCCTTTCTCTCAAGTTTACTTGTATACCCTATTAATATCCCATAACCATTGTATATGGCTCTTTAGCTAGATTATTATAATATATAAGGTCAGCATACACTACTTTCCATTTACCATCTACTAATTGTAAAGTTATAGTTTCGTCTTTAGAAGTAGGATTTTCTTTTCTTACCTTTTCGTTTCCTTCGTCTAAGTATTTGTTTTCAATTTCTGTACTTGTTTCAAGTGTCACTGTTACTTGGTCTTCATCAAAAGCATATTTTCTAATCTTTACTATCTCTCTATTATATTTTGTTACAACTTCTTGAAAATAATTATTTGCATTATCTAAAAAACATTTCATAGCATCTTTTTGCATGTCTACTACTTCTTTATTGTCTATCATTTTTTCCTTTAATTCTGCTTCATATTTATTTAAGTATTCGTCTACTTTTTTATCCATTTCTTCGTTTATTCTTGTAAATTCTTCATTGCTTGTTGGTACTTGAATTTTTTGCATATCCTCTGGAACTACTGAATATTTATTGACTATTGCTATGTATTCTTTTACTATTTCTTCTATTTCAGGCTTTGCTTCATTTCTCTTGCTTTCTACAACAAACAAATATATTCCAAGTATTAATAAAACAATTATTGTAAGTATAAGTCCTTTATTAATTTTTTTTAATAAATTCATTTTACTTTCCCTCCTTTTCGGTTTCAATTATATCTCTTATAAATATTTTTGGCAATGAAATTTATAAAATTTTAAGATTTATTAAAGATACAGAGTAAGCATATAATACTTTTTTGTTAGACGTTGGGGGACCTTTTTAGAAAATGTATGAACGAAAGTGAATTACATTTTCTTAAATTGGAACGCAAGAAAAATATTATATACTTACTCTGTATAATTATAAAAAAATTGATAAAAAAAGAACCCCACATTAGCCGTAGAGTTTAGAAATTTTATGGACCTGTATATTTACAGGTGGGTGCCTACCTAAATACTTGTGGGTTTCTTACTATCAATTATGTGCAAGCATACACGCCATATCCAGAGAGTCGGCTCCCGTATCCATTACTTTGTAGGTTCTAAAATTTCCGTCTAATTACGTACCATGTAGGGATTTCTTATTTATATTTATTGTAACATATTTATATTACTTTTTCAAGTAATTTTAAGTGTTTTTTGCCAACATTATTTGGCAAATTTCGTCTTAAACTTGTGTTTGAGATTGATTATCAATATTATTTTCTTGAGGAGTAGCTGTATTTCCTCCATTTACAGTATTTCCTGCATCTACTGAATTTGTTCCATTAGCACCAACAACATTTGAACTTGTTGGAACAGAATTTGATACTTCATTACCAACTTCATTTGTTGTTTGATTTTGTACTTCATTTCCATTTTGATTAGAAGAATTTTGGTTATTATTTTGTGTGTTAGAATCTAAATTATTTACCTCTTCTTGGTATCCTAATTGCTTTTTCATAACATCTATATAATCTGTTGCACTATAATCTTTTCCACCATGTAAAATATAGTAAGTAGTATTTCCAGCACTTGTCGTAGAATAGATTTTTTCAAATCTTAATGGTATTAATTCATTTCCTCTTACGTCTACAGCACCATATAATTCATTGTTTCCAACTACAATTGTTTTTGTTTCTCCAATAGTTAAAGCATTTCCATTTACTTTATCTGAACTATTTGATGCAATAAAGCCAACACTATCATATTCATTTTCATTTATTCTTTTTCCACTAATATCAAATAGTCTCCATTTTCCATTAATTTTTGTAGGAATCATAGTATCATATAATATGTATTGATTTTTTATATTATCATTAGGAAACTTAGAAGCATCTACTCCTATTTGATCATATTCAATATAAATTATACTTCTTTCAGAAGAATCTATAACTCCATATTTCTTGTTACTATTTACTAGGTATAAACCTAATTTGCTATCCATAACTTTTATTTCATCATATGCAACTGTTATCTTAGTCTTTCCATCACTATATGCTATTCCAACTTTTTCACTAGAGTTTGTTATAATGAATTCTCCTGTGCTTTCAACAAATTCTATTTTATTATATCTAGGGCTTAATATTTCATTTCCTTGTGTATCAATTACTCCAAACTTTTCTGTATTATCTTTTGATGCAACTATCATTCCATATATCAAAGCTTTTTGGTTATTGAAATCTTCACTTATTTTTGAATATCCATATTCTGTAATTTTAGTTTCATAGAATTTAATTAAGTTTGGTAATGTATTTATTGTTACTTGATTTTTATCTTTATTATATGACATTAATACGTTAAATCCATAACGAATTCCATCGTCTATAATATACATTTTATCATTAACTAAAGTTACTGGTTCTTTTATTGTTATATTTTCATAATCAGCATTTGTATTTGGTGCAACTTTACTTATTGTTGTCGAATTTAAATAAAAAGATGCTGTTTCTGTACCATCTGTTGCTTCTACATACATTTTATTTTTATCTTCAACATCTACTTTATACTCTCCATTATGAGCTTCATATCCTAAATAAGGTGCAATATCTCTTATAGATACATAAATTTTTCCTTCATCTGTAATTACAAATGTATCTTCAGAAACATTTGTAGTCTGCCCATTTATCACAACTGAAAACTTTTTGCCACTTCTTGATAGCATTAAAAATATTATAGCTATTACTACTATTACTGTTATAGCTATAAGTATTCCTATTATTGTTGCTGTCTTAGCTCCCTTTTTCTCATTTTGTCTAATAATGTCTTTTTCTATTTGCATTATTATTTCCTCCCTTTACTCTTTGGTATAACCATATTTTTTGTAGAATTCATCTTTAAATTCTAACAAATTATCATTTTCTATTTCTATTCTAACTCTTTCCATTAATTTAGTCAAGAACCTTAGGTTATGAATTGATAACAATCTTACTCCTAATATCTCTCCTGCTTTAATTAAATGTCTTATATATGCTCTTGTGTAATTTTTACATGTATAACAGTCACATTCGGGATCAAGTGTTCCAAAATCTCTTTCATAAGTCTGGTTTCTTACAACCACTTTTCCTCTTGATGTAAGTGCTGTTCCGATTTCTTGCTATTCTAGTAGGTAACACACAATCACACATATCTATTCCTGCAAGTGCAGCTTCTATTAAATAGTCTGGTGTTCCTACTCCCATTAAATATCTTGGTTTATCTTCTGGCATTAGAGGAGTAGTATATCTTAGCATTTTTAAAAATTCCTCTTTTGGTTCTCCTACACTAATTCCACCTATTGCATATCCAGGAAAATCTAATTTTATTAAATCTTCTGCACTTTGTTTTCTTAAGTCCTCATAGAATCCTCCTTGAATTATTCCAAATAAACCTTGCTTATCTGGCTTTTTATGTGCTTCTTTACATCTCACAGCCCATCTCGTTGTTCTTTCCATAGATTGTTTAGTATATTCGTAACTTGCTGGATATTCCACGCATTCGTCAAATGACATTATTATGTCTGCCCCAAGTGAATTCTCTATTTCCATTACTTTTTCTGGTGAAAAGAAATGTTTACTTCCATCTAAATGTGATTTGAATTCTACACCTTCTTCTGATATTGTCCTTAAGTCACTTAAGCTAAATACTTGAAATCCTCCACAGTCTGTTAGTATTGGTCTATCCCATCTCATAAACTCATGAAGTCCACCTGCTTCTTCTACAAGCTTATGTCCTGGTCTTAAATACAAATGATATGTATTTGATAATATTATCTGTGCTTTTACTTCTTCTTTTAGTTCTTCTGGTGTCATGGATTTAACTGTCGCTTGTGTTCCAACTGGCATAAATATTGGTGTTTGTATATCTCCATGTGGAGTATGTACTATTCCTCTTCTTGCTCCTGAGTTTTTATCTACATGTAATAGTTCATATGTTATTGGACTTTTCATATTATCTCCCTTCTTTTTAAACTATTTTGCCTCCTCCTAATACAATATTAGCTTCATCATAGAATACTACTGATTGTCCAGAAGTTATTGCTCTTTGTGGTTCAGTAAATATAACTTCTAAGTTATTATTTTCTACTTTTACTTTTGCTTTTGCAAGTTTTGCTCTATATCTAATTTTAGCATAGATTTCTTCTGGCCATTTAGCAAAATCAATTAAATAATTTAATTCACTTGCATACAATTTATCTTGATATAGTTCTTTTTCTGTTCCTACAATTAATTCATTTTTTTTCTTATCTAATTTTATAATATAAAGTGGTTCTTTATATGATATACCTAAACCTTTCCTTTGTCCAATTGTATAATAGATAAGTCCTCTATGCTTGCCCACAATTTTGCCATCTGTAAGTATCATATTTCCTTTTTGTATTTTACTTTTACTATTTTTTTCTAAAAATTTTCCATAATCATTATCTGGTATAAAGCAAATTTCTTGACTATCAGATTTTTCTGCAACTTTGAGTTTATTACTCTTTGCTATCTTTCTTATTTCTTCTTTTTCAGTATATTCTGCAAGCGGAAATAGTATTTTAGGTAATATTTCTTTTGATATTCCATATAAAAAGTATGTCTGATCTTTTTTATCTGCATTTGATTTTTTTAGTACATATTCATTATATTTTTTGTTATATTCTATTTTTGCATAGTGTCCTGTTGCAATATAGTCACACTCAAGCTCTTTTGCTTTATTATATAATATTTCAAACTTTATATATTTATTACACTCTATGCATGGATTTGGAGTTTTACATTCTTCATAGCATTTTATAAAGTTATCAACAACTTTTTCTTTAAATTCTTTTCTAAAATTTAAAGTATAGTGTGGTATATCTAACTTGTCACATACTCTTTTTGCATCTTGAACATCTGAAAATGAACAGCATCCTCCGTTCTTGTTCTATTTCTTGTTCTTCATTTTGCCATAGTCTTAGAGTTACACCAATTACTTCATATCCTTGTTTTTGAAGTAATAAAGCTGATGTAGAACTATCTACTCCACCACTCATGCCTAATAATACTTTTTTTTTCAATTTTTTCTCCTATATACTAAAAGCGCTAGGAACTCAAACTAGTGCCTAGTGCTTCTATATTATACCTTTTATTCTGCATCTTCTGGGTAAACGCTTACCTTCTTTTTGTCTTTTCCCAATCTTTCAAATTTAACAATACCATTTACTAATGCATAAAGCGTATCATCACTACCAATACCAACATTAGTTCCTGGATGTATTTTTGTTCCTCTTTGTCTCATTAAGATATTTCCTGCTAGAACAAATTGACCATCGGCTCTCTTTACCCCAAGGCGCTTAGATTCACTATCTCTACCGTTCTTAACACTACCTTGACCTTTTTTATGTGCCATTTGTCATTTCTCCTTTCTAAAGTTTTATATATTTCTAGAAATTAAGCTTCTTTTTTTGTAGCTGTTTTCTTCTCTGTGTCTTTACTTTCAGTTTCTTTTTTATCAGCTGCTAATTTTATAGATGTAATTTCTACTTTTGTGTATGGTTGTCTATGTCCTTGTTTTCTTCTGTAATTCTTTTTTGCTTTGTATTTGAAAACAATGATTTTCTTAGCCTTACCATGAGCAATTACTTTTCCTTCTACTTTAGCACCTTTAACGTAAGGAGTTCCAACTTCTACTTTACCTTCATTTGATACAAGGATTACTTTGTCAAATTTAACTTTTTTTCCTTCTTCATCATCTAATTTTTCGAAGAATACTACATCTCCTTCTGATACTTTGTATTGCTTTCCACAAGTTTCGATTATTGCGTACATTATGAAAGCACCTCCCTTTTTTGTATACTCGCTAACCTTAAAATATAGGTACCTAAACTTAATTAGGCTTTATGTACCTTGACTTATGCGGTTACAGTTTTATATTTTAGCATAAATCCCATATATTGTCAACTATTTTTATATCTTTTCTTTTTCTATATCTCCAGGTTTTATTCCCTTTTTTATTTGTGCTTTTATTCTATTCCAAACATCATTTGTTTTTAAGTATTCTTTATAATGTTCTTTAACTTTTTCATCATATCTTTCTAATTCATCCACTAAGCATAAAAAGTCCTGTTCTGGAAACATTTTATTTACTTTTTCTATACTATGTTTTAGCTTTTCTTTAGCAATTTCTATATCTTTTAAATATGTATTTCTTTGCATTATATACATAAGAAGTGGTTTATATTTAATCCAACCAATAGAAGCTTTTAAAAATCTTTCCCCTATACTTGCATCTTTTAATGGTATATTTTTAAACTTCTTAGGATATTTTTCTTTTGGTATTCCTGTATATTTCAAAAAACTATCATGAAAATGATATGTAGGCACTTTTACTACTTTTGCTTCTGTAAGAAGTGTGCAGAAGAATGTGTCCTCTCCTCTAGCAAGTGGTGGATTATAGAATGCTGGTATTTTGTCTAAATGAGTAAGATTTATACATAGATTTGATGCATATAACCAATTCTCCATTCCTACATTCTTTAATACTATTTTGTCTTTTCCTTCTGTTATATCAGTTTCAGCAAAGGTCATTGCATTGTCTTTATTCATGTATTTTTTTATTTTATCCCAAGATATTACTTCATTACTAACTGCATCTATATATTCTCTAAAATCTTGTTCATTAATCTCTTCTTCAAAGTCTATAGATGGTATTGGTGACATATTTCCACATCTATGTCCTACTGTTACATCTGAATATTGTATAACCTTTAAATGTTCTAATATATTATTTTGTTTTTTCCATATTATATTGTTATCTTCGCCTCTTATATTTGCACAAGGATATTCATCATCATCCCAAAATAATAAATAATCTATTTGCCTTTTTAATGCAAAATACATTATTGCATTTCTTGCTCTTGCATATCCTGTACCTAAAATCAAACTTGCCTCACATTTACTTAAATTGTATCTTGATCTTAGTATTTTCTTTTCTTCTTCAATATCTTCTGGAGTTATATATTTTATTTGTATTTTCTTATATACATCATCTTTTAGAGTGTAAAAGTCTTCTCTTTTTGTATGTTGGTATTCTAAGTCATATAGTATAAATATTGTTAAATTAACTCCTCCTGGATAATCCTTAACTTGTTCTATCATATCTTTATAACAATTATTAATTATATTACATATATTTGTCCTACCTGTTAAAAAACCTATTCCAAATTCAATTGGTTTAGCCATACTTATATCTCATTCCTTTACTTGTTTTTATGAGCAAAGTGTTTCAGACACTTTTGATACGTTAGGTATTATATCACCCCTTATCTTTTTTTGCAAGTTTTTAACTTTTTATTAAGAATTGTATTGAATTTATTTGTTTTTTGATATATTATATTTGTATATTTTACTAAGGAGGAAGTTATATGGCAGAAAAAGATATAAAAAAGGTTAAAAATAAAGAGGATAAAGAATTAGCTGTAAAAAAAGTAAATAAAAAGGCTTCTGAAAAAAAAGAGGTTACAGAGAAAAAAGCTACTAAAACTGCAAAGGCTAAAGCTGAAACAGCTACTACAAAAAAAGTAGCTACTTCTAAAAAAGAACCTGTTAAGAAAACTACTAAAAAAACTACTACCTCTAAAAAAGAGACTGTAAAAAAAACTGCTACCTCAAAATCAAAAAATGAAGTAACCAAATCTACTACTGAAACTGTTAAAAAGACTTCTTCTCGTAAAAAATCCACAAAAACTACTGCAAAACCTATGCTTGCAGAATATTATGATTTACCATATAGATATAATGAAACTACTGTAAAAATACTCGCTCAAACCCCTACTACTCTATTTGTTTATTGGGATATTTCTGATGAGGATAGACAAACTTTGTTAGAAAAACATGGTGAAAATATGTTCTATGAAACAAAACCTATTCTTATTGTTCATAACACTACTAAAAATTATTCTTTTGAAGTAGAAATAAATGATTTTGCAAATAGTTGGTACATAAGAACTCAAGAGCCAGATTGTAGTTATATTATTGAACTTGGAAGAAAGCCTATTAGTAATCCTAATGAATATATTTATATACGTTCTTCTAATAATATAATTTCTCCTAATAATCATATTTTGTTTGAGAAAGCAAATTTGGGTAATGTATTATTTAGGAATGTTAAAACTAATGTACTTTCTTCTAAAGATTTTGGAAGTTTAAGATTTATAAATGATATAGATAAATTATATGGCAATATATATGATGTATATAGTAGATTATACAAAGATGAAACCTTAGATGAACTATTAATGCCATCTTCTGGTGAGTTCATAAATAGATAGAAAGAGGAATTACAAATGACTAATAATCCGAAAGGTTACGTAAGTTTTGTCTTACATGCACATTTACCTTTTGTGCACCATCCAGAGAGTGATAATTATTTAGAGGAAGAATGGCTTTTTGAAGCTATTTCTGAAACATATATACCTTTACTTACAAATTTTAAAAAGCTAGAGGAGGAAAAAGTTGATTTTAGAATCACTATGTCACTTACTCCCCCTCTTCTTTCTATGTTGGCTAATAAATTACTCCAGAAAAAATATATAAATTATTTAAAAAAACATATTGAACTATGTAAAAAAGAAGTTTTAAGAACTAAGGATAATCCTAAAATTAATGTCTTATCTCATTATTACTTAGATAGATATTCTTCTGATTTACATATTTTTAAAGATATATATAAATGTAATCTTATAGATGGTTTCAAACATTTTCAAGATATTGGAGTTTTGGAAATTATCACTTGTGGTGCAACTCATGGATATTTTCCTATTTTGTATCTTAATGAAAAAACTGTACGTGCTCAAATCGCAGTAGGAGTTCAAACTTATGAAAAATATTTAGGAAGAAAACCTCGTGGTATATGGCTTCCTGAATGTGGATATGTGCCAGAAGCTGACAAATATTTAAAGGAATTTGGTATTGAATATATTATAACTGAATCTCATGGAATTTTATATGCTAATCCAACTCCTGTTTATGGTACTTTTGCACCTATTGTTTCTCCAACAGGTATTGTTGCTTTTGGTAGAGATATTGAGGCTTCAAAACAAGTTTGGAGTTCTATTTGTGGCTATCCAGGAGATTATAATTATCGTGAATTTTATAGAGATATTGGTTATGATGCTGATTATGATTATATTAAGCCATATATTACTTATGATGGTGTTAGAGTTAATACTGGTATAAAATATCATAGAATTACTGGTAAAACTGAAAATAAAGATATTTATAATTTACAATGGGCAATGGATTCTGTGGAAAAACAAGCAGGACACTTTTTCGATTCTAGACAAGCTCAAATTACTAACCTAGCAAATTTCATGCAAACTTCTCCTATTGTTCTTTGCCCTTATGATGCAGAGCTATTTGGTCATTGGTGGTATGAAGGACCTTATTGGTTATATATTCTATTTAAAAAAATTTATTATGATAAATCTGATTTTAAATTAATAACTCCTGGAGAATACATTGATAAATATCCAGAAATTCAGCAATGTACACCTTGCCGTTCAAGTTGGGGTGCAAATGGTTATAGTGAAGTTTGGTTAAATGACTTAAACGACTATACCATTAGACATATGCATCGTTTAGGAGATAAAATGGTTGAACTTGCAAATGAATTTGCAAATGAAACTGACAAAATTAAAATCCAAGCCTTAAATCAGTGTGCAAGAGAACTTCTATTATTGCAAAGTAGTGATTGGAGTTTTATTATTACAAATGGTACTATGGTAGATTATGCTAAACGCAGAATTAAAGACCATACTGGAAGATTTACTAAACTTTATAAACAAATTAAAGAAAATAATATTGATTTGGATTTTTTAAAAGATATTCAAGAAAAAGACCCTATTTTCCCTGATATTGATTATAAAATATATATGTAATTTAATACAAGTTGCCAAAAATATCCTTTTTGAATAAGATAATGTATATCTAAATTTGTTTTAGCAAATAATATACATGTTCCTATTTGAAAGGGGTCTTTTTTTATGAAATCACTGTGCATTAAAAGTAATAACACTGATATAATTATATATTTGCTAGATAAATTTCAAACTATTAATTTAGATGATTTGTATGTTACAAATCGCAAATTTAGATTATATGAAAATGTGATAGTCCATTACAACGGAGATTTTTTGGATAGTTTTTATGATAAAGTTACCTCTATTTTAAGTGATACAATAATTTGTTTTTTTGAAGATAAACTAATTAAAAGAATCCTAGAATATAATTATTTTTACTTTACTCCTTCTGAAAAAAGGCAAATATTAGATTTAGCTAGAGATTTCTTAGAAGAAGATGCAATTTCTAGAGAGGACAATTTCTTCTCAGTTTATTATTCTGTATTAGATTATATAACTAATAATAAATCTATTGTACTAGATGGCTTTGTTAATTTTAGGCTTCAAAGTTACATGAAAGATTTAGATTATGTGGTAGATATTTCTGTTAATAAATTCTTGATAGAAAAAGAGTATAATGAGTTTATAAATATATTAAAAATGTATGTATCTTTTACACCTTTTAATAGTCCTTTAGTGCATTTGATTTATCATAATGGAGAAAGCACTTTATTAGATATTGATAGAAATGTAATTTCGACTGAGGATAATGCTCTTAATGCAAAATATTTGTCTGATATAACTTTTTCTTCAAATGATTATGCATTAAACACTCTTTTGAATTTGACTCCTAAAAAGCTAATTATTCATTTGTCTAATGGAAAAGAAGATGAATTTATAACTACTTTAAAAAAGATTTTTGAAGATAGATGTGAAGTTTGTAATGACTGTAATGTGTGTAATTTGTATAAAAGAAATTTAAGTTTGAAATAAATAATGAATATATAAATAAAAGAAATAATGATTATATTTGCTTTCTTGCGTCCCCACTCAACGAAATGTATTTAGCTAAAGCTAAAACATTTCATAGAGCGGTCCCCCAACGTCTATCGAAATCAAATATAATCACTATTCCTTTTATTTTCATTTGGAACTGCATAAATTTTAATGATATATTCAGTTAGTTAAGATAAAATCTGAGAATATATAATTGATAATTCTCAGGTTTCAGTATTTTCTTAAATTATTATCATTGCATCTCCGAAACTGAAAAATCTAAATTTTTCTTCTACTGCTTTGTTATATGCTTTTAGTATAAATTCTCTACCTGCTAAAGCGGATACTAGCATTAATAAGGTTGATTTTGGTAAGTGAAAGTTGGTAATTAGTCCATCTATACACTTAAATTTATATCCCGGATATATATATATACTTGTATCTTCTTCACAAACATGTACCATTCCATTTTCATCTGATATACTTTCTAATACTCTACATGAGGTTGTCCCTACTGATATTACTCTTTTGCCATTCTTCTTTGTTTCATTGATTTTGTCTACATCTTCTTGTTTTATATAAAAATGTTCTGAGTGCATTTCGTGTTCTTCTACATTTTCTTCTTTAACTGGCCTAAATGTGCCTATTCCTACATGAAGCGTAACTCTTGCAATTTTTACACCTTTTTCCTGTATTTTTGTTAAAAGTTCATCTGTAAAGTGTAAGCCAGCTGTTGGTGCAGCAGCAGATCCTTCATATTTTGCATATATTGTTTGATACCTATCTCTATCTTTTAATTCTTCATGTATGTATGGAGGAAGTGGCATAAGTCCTATCTTATCTAGTATTTCATTAAAAATACCTTGATAACTAAATTTTACTTTTCTAGTTCCTCCTGACATAACATCTAAAATCTCAGCTTCTAATAACTTATGTTCTCCAAAGTATACTTTTGTCCCTGGTTTTAATTTGCTTCCTGGTCTTACAATGCTTTCCCATATGTCTCCTTCTAGTTGTTTTAACAATAAAAATTCAACATTTGCTCCTGTTTCTTTTTTTCCATATAATCTTGCTGGTATTACTCTAGTATTATTTATAACTAAGCAATCTCCTGCTTCTAGGTAATCTATTACTTCTGAGAACACTTTATCACTTTCTATTGTTTCATTTTTTCTATCTACCACCATAAGCCTTGACATGTCTCTTTTTTCTATTGGTGTTTGTGCTATTAGTTCTTCTGGTAATTCATAATTAAAGTCTTCTACTTTCACGTCTATTCCTCCATAACAAAATCCTGCTTAGGATTTTCATTAACAATCTTTATTATGTTTCTTATTTCATCATATCTTTTTACTACTGCTTTTGGGCAACTTTTTTCTATATATTCTTTATCTCCTTTAAAAAATGCTTCTCTAATTTTCGTTGAAGATATCGCATTAAACATCTTATCTCTTTCAAATAATCTAAAATTTATCCTTCTTCTTATTACAGGTTCAAACCACTTATCTATAACATCTTTGCTATCCGAAAAATAAAAGGTCATTGTTTTTTGTTCTGCAAGAGAAACTATATTATAGTATAGATAATTTCCCCACTCTATATTAGAGTCTATATCTGTTTCCATAGACCAGTCAGGAAGTGCTGAAACTATTATTCTTTCTTTGTAATTTTTACTAAAGTTTTCCTCTAGTGCCTCTTCTAAGATTTCTTTTCGTAATTCATATTTAATAGGATTTCTAATTGTTTCTTCTTTATTCTTACTTCCTATTAATACTACAACCTTATCATTCTCTTCTAGTGCTTTTTCTATTATTCCTAAATGCCCTATATGTAGTGGTTGCATTCTTGATAAAAATACTCCTATCTTTTCTTTCATTTTTAAATGTTCCTTCTATTACAATATCTTAACTATATCATTATACATTACAAATACAGATAAACCTATTATGAATATAAATCCTGCCATTTGTATTTTTAATGACGTTTCTTCTTTTAATGGTTTTCTTTTTATCCATTCTATTATATATATTAAAAATTTTCCTCCATCTAGTGGTGGAATTGGAATAAGATTTGTAATTCCAAGTGACAACGAAATTACAGCTAACAAATACAGATATTCTGTTAAATTAGATGTTTGTGATACTATATTTGCAACTCCAACTGGTCCTGCCAAATCATTTACAGTCGCTTCCCCTGTAAACAACATTTTTATACTTTCTCCTAATGCTCCTATAAATGCTCCTATACTTTGCCAAGCTACTTGTATTCCATAATGGACAGCAACTAAAATAAAATATACTAAAATTCCAAATATAATATTTACAATTGCTCCTGCTGAAATAATTGCTAGTTTTTTTAATATTCCTGCTTCACTAAAAGATCCCTCTTCTCCTGAAGGTTGTTCTTCTCCCTCCATACTTACAAATCCACCAAGTGGAATTAATCTTATTGAATATTTTGTTTCTTTTCTTTGTTTACTCCAAAGTATTTTACCAAACCCAATCGAAAACTCATTTACTTTAACTTTGCAAAGTTTAGCAACAAAAAAATGTCCTCCCTCATGTATAATAACTAAAATTCCAAGTAAAATCAAAGTCTTGATTATTGTTAGTATAATCCCTACCATACTAAAATTCCTCCTTTTATAAAGGATATACAAATATTTAGGTTTTTATAACATCATTATTATTTAGCATTTATCTCTATATATTCATTAGTAATACATATGCAACTGGAGCTATAAACAATAAACTATCTATTCTATCCATAAGTCCTCCGATGTCCTGGGATTAATGAACTATAATCTTTAATTTCATTATATCTTTTTATACTTGATGCTGCAAAGTCTCCTATCTGTCCTATTATACTTAAAAGTAATGATATAAGTATAATATATATGTATGATATATTAGTAAAGAAATATGTATTACATATTATTGTGTATATTAAAGCTAATACAACTGCTCCTATCGCTCCTGCTATGCATCCTTCTATTGACTTATTAGGGCTTACTTTACTAAATTTATGTTTTTTAGTATTCAAAAATTTTCCTGCTAAATATGCAAATATATCTGTTCCCCAACCACATATTATTACATACCAAATTAGTATATTCCCATTCTTTTGACTATATATTATTGGCATAAACATTATTAAAACTGGAATATACAATATTCCAAAAATAGTTACTGCTCCATCTGTTATATTTGTTTTCATTCCTGAGTTTAATATATGAAAAAATACTATGAATACAGCAAATATTACTATACAAAACATCATATTTATCATATCTGTATCAATATCTGTCAATGTTGATTGCATATGAAATAATCTAAGTACTGCTATACTAATTGCTGCCAAATACCCTATCCATTTTATAGGTTTTGCTCGTCTTCCTTTTTCAAATGCTCCAAAGTACTCTTGAATTGCAATCAAAGCAACTATTGCAAAAAATACATCTATAACATTTTCATTTCCAAATATTATAATTGCAACAATTAGTGGGAATCCTATTACTGTTGTTAAAACTCTTTTTATGTCCATAGAAATTACTTACCTCCAAATTTTCTATTTCTTTTTTCATAAGTTTTAATTGCTTCATCTAAATCTCTTTCTCCAAAATCAGGCCAATATTTATCGACAAAAACAAATTCTGTATAAACCAATTGCCATGGTAAGAAATTACTTAGCCTAATTTCCCCACTTGTTCTTATCAAAAGATCTGGATCTGGCTCATCTTTTGTATATAAATAACTAGAAATCAATTGTTCATTTATATCTTCGATATTTATCTTTCCATATTTTATGTCTTCTGCAATTTCTTTTGTAGCTTTAGTAATTTCATCTCTACCACCATAATTAAATGCTATGCAAAGTGTTGTTCCTGTATTACCTTTTGTTTTCTCTATTGCCTTTTTTATGCTATCTTGAAGCATTTTAGATAGGCTTTCTATATGTCCAAAAAACTTAATTCTTACATTTTCTGTGTCTGCAGCTTTTGTTAAATCATCTAGATAATTTTTGAGTAATATCATTAATGCTCCGACTTCTTCTTCACTTCTTTTCCAATTTTCAGTAGAAAAAGCATATACAGTAAGATATTCAATGCCTATTTTATTTGCATATTGTGTTAGCCTTTTTAAATTTTCTGCTCCCTCTTTATGTCCAAGTTTAGTACTTAATCCATGTTCTTTTGCCCATCTCCTATTTCCATCCATTATTATCGCAATATGTTTTGGCATAGTACTCATTTTATCTACCCCTTTATTTATTCCTATTTTCTATATATAGTGCAAGTTCTCTTAAGAATCTTCCATTATCTTTATATATTTCTAATTCTTTTATTGCCTCATCTATAATCTTTTCAAGTTTTACTTTTGCTTCTTCTAAACCATATTTTGTTGTAAAAGTTACTTTTCCATGTTCTTTATCATTCCCAACAGGTTTTCCTAAAACTTTTTCATCACCCACTTCAGATAAAATATCATCTTTTATTTGGAATGCAAGTCCTATTTTATCTGCATATCTAGTTAACCTCTCTAAATCTTCTTTGTCAGCATTTGCAAGTATTGCTCCAATTCTCACTGATGCTCTTATTAATGCTCCTGTCTTATTTTTATGCATATATTCTAAATATTCATTAGAAATTTCTTGTCCTTCAAATTCAGTATCTACATATTCACCCGCTATCATTCTATCAGTTCCAATAGCTAATTCATCAAGTGCTTGTATTTTTAGCTTTAATTCTTCTATCTCCTTTTCTTCTTTTAAGGATTTACTTATTACAATATAGGCATTATTTAATAATCCATCTCCTGCGAGAATCGCTGTTGCTTCATTAAACATTTTATGATTTGTTGGCTTTCCGATGTCTTAAATCATCATTATCTATTGCTGGTAAATCATCATGTATAAGCGAAAAATTATGTATCATTTCCATTGCTACTGCAAATGGAAAAACTTTTTCAAAATCACTTTTAAATAATTTATATGTTGATAGTATAAGTATTGGTCTTAATCTTTTTCCTGAACTAATTAAACTGTATTTCATTGAAGAATTAAGTTTTTTTTCTGGGCATTCTTCTTTTCTTACATATTTATTTAATTCATTGTTTACTATATCTGCATATACTTTTAGTTCCTCTTTAAAGTCCATTTCAAAACTCCTTTGAATAAACTTAAAAGAATTAGTATAATGCTAGGCATTTTAATAAAGAATTACCAGAGGCGTGCTTTTTGCCACGCCACAGGATTTTCTTTATTAAAATAACGAAGCAGTATGCTGATTATTTTAAGTTTATAGGCTCATGATTTCTTTCTCTTTGCTAGCCGTAATACTATCTATTTCCTCTATTTTCTTGTCTGTTAATTTCTGTATATCTGTTTCTGCATTTCTTAAATCATCTTCTGTAATATTTCCTTCTTTTTGTTCTTTTTTAGCTTCATCTATTCCATCTCTTCTTAGTGAACGAATAGAAACCTTTGCTTCTTCTGCTGTTTTCTTTATATCTTTTACTAACTCTTTTCTTCTTTCCTCATTAAGTTCTGGAAATGCTAATCTTATAACCTTTCCATCATTATTTGGTGTTATACCTATATCTGATGCGAGTATTGCTTTTTCTATTTCTTTTAATATGCTCATATCCCATGGTTGTATCACAATTAGTCTTGCTTCTGGAACAGAAACTCCTGCGACTTGGCTTATTGGAGTTGGAACTCCATAATAATCTACTTTTACTTTGTTAAGTATTGCTGGGTTTGCACGTCCTGCTCTAACCTCTGCAAAATTCTCTGATAAAACACTTATTGTTTTATTCATTTTTTCTTCAATATTACTAAAATCCATTTTTTATTATATCCTTCCTTTTAATATTTATATAATTTTAAAAGAAACGAGTATTACTAGGCGCGTAAATTCAAATATCAATGAGGCGTGCTTTTTGCACGTTGATTTGATTTTGAATTTACAGCAACGAAGTAAGACGAAGTTTATTTTTAAAATTATTCTACTGTCGTGCCTATATCCTCGCCATTAACTACCTTTACAATATTCTCTGGTTCCTCTATTGCAAATACTCTTAGTGGAATATTATTATCCCTACATAAAGAAGTTGCTGTCGAATCCATGACTTTTAAATCTTGATTTAAAATATCTAAATATGATATTTTGTCATATTTGACTGCATTTGGATCTTCTTTTGGGTCAGCAGAATATACTCCATCTATTGTTTTGGCAAGTAATATTACTTCTGCATCTATCTCTGCTGCTCTTAATGCTGCTGCTGTGTCAGTTGTAAAATATGGGTTTCCTGTTCCACATGCAAATATTACTACTTTATTATGTTCTAAATGTTTTATTGCCTTTCTCTTTATGTATGGTTCTGCAATTTGTCTCATCTCTATTGCTGTTTGTAGTCTTGTATTAACTCCTCTTGCCTCTAATGTGTCTTGAAGTGCTAATCCATTCATAGTTGTTGCAAGCATTCCCATATAATCTGAAGTTGTTCTTTCCATTTGGTGTCCATATCTTCCTCTCCAGAAGTTTCCTCCTCCAACTACTATTCCTACTTGTACTCCTAAATCTACTACTTCTTTTATTTGGTCACATATTTTTCCTATAACTTCTGCATATACTCCTGTTTTGTTGTTTCCTGCAAGTGCTTCTCCACTTAGTTTTAATAAAATACGTTTGTATTTTACACCTTCCATTTTTAACCTCCATTTTACATCCATTTATTATAAAATTTTTAAACATTTTTATTGTATCATATATTATAGTACTTTTGTCAATTTTTTTAAAATTTTATTAATATTTTATTAATTTTTGTGTTACAATCCACAGCATTTTTAATTATCTATGTCCTGCAACGGGTGATTATTAATCTCCCTGTGCGGACTTTTAGTTTATCTAGCTGTGACTTGTAACTAATATCTATATAATCCATTTTCTAATATATAATCAATAACTAAATCTGGTATTATTTCTTTATTATATCTTTTTTCTTCTTTAAACATACCTCTAAATTCACTAGAACTACAAGTATTATAGGTTTCATTTTTTATTATTGATATATTTTTTCTATTAGCATATTTTGCTAAATCAATATCTTCTCTGTCCAAAACTATATAATTATATCTATCTAATAATTCTTGTCCATCTTTCCATTTTTCCATATTTATGAAATTATCTGCTCCCATTATAAAAAAAATTTCTGTGTTAGGGAAATTTTTTTCTATTAACTTAAAAGCATCTGTTGCATATAATTTTTCTTTTGCCTTTAGTTCTAAATCTGTAACTTCTATATTCTTTAATCCGTTTACAAGCTATTTTTAACATATTATATCTGTGTTCAGCTGAGATTAGCTCCTTTTTGTCATAAAAATTTCCAACTGGAACGAATATAATTTTATCTAGTTTACATTCTTTTAAAGCCTTCTTTGCAAGATTTATATGTGCATATGTAGGTGGATTAAAACACCCTCCAAAGAAACCTATTTTCATATATTACAATATTTCCTTTACAATATCAAAAATTTCTTTTCCTATTTCTTCTCTTGTTCTTATTTCTTCATTATGTATGCAATTTATTTTAACCCAATTATAGTCCTTTGCAAGCTTGCATGCTGCCTCATAACTTTCTTGTAGATGTACTCTATCTCTTTCATGAATATCTTTTATTTCATTTTCAGCAAATTTATTTTTTCGTTTTTCCATTAATTTTATAGTATATTCAGGTGGCATATCTAAGAAAAATACTTTTGTTGGAACTGGAATTTTGTATAAATTAAATTCTAAATCCCAAAGCCAATCTAGAAATTTTTTTCTTTCTACTTCATCTTTTATCTTTCCTGCTTGATGTACCATATTAGCAGTGGTATATCTATCAGCAAGTATTAATCCATCATTTTCATAATATTCTTCTAATTCTTTTTTATATGTTGCATATCTATCAGCAGCAAAAAAAGTAGAAGCAATGTATGGACTTACTTTTTTTGCGTCTTGTCCAAATTCTCCTGATAAGTACATTTTCACTAAACTCGAAGAAGGTGAAGCATAATTTGGAAAACTTATCTTTTTATAAGCTATATTTTTCTCTTTTAATTTGTTTTCTAATATTCCCATTTGAGTTTGTTTTCCACTACCATCTGTTCCATCTATTACTATTAATTTTCCCATTTTTAATTTCTTTCCTTTCTCCATTACAAATTAAATTAAAAAAAATGAATAAAGTCACACAAATTATTGTTTTTGTTATTATTATATAAAATTTGACAGCACCGCGCAGCGATCAACGGAGCTGAAAGCGACGGCGATTGGCACAGCCTACTATGTTTTAAATTAGCTGTGCCAGTAAGGTCCAAAAAATTTTTTATATTAATAACTAAACAACACATATTATTTGATAACTTTATTCATTTTAACTTTTCATTTTATTTCTAATATATTCAGCTTCTTCGGCTTCATCTAATCTCATGAAAAGCGGATTTCCTTTTTCTATCACTTTATAGTCATTTTTCAATATATCATAATCATATATATTATCCCATGAAACTAGTTTTTCTTCATTTATACCTAATTGGCTTAAAATTTCATTTGAAGTATGTGTTATTATAGGATTTAATATTATTGCAAATTTTCTCAAGTTTTCTACTAAATGATACATTACAGAAGCCAGTTTATCTGTACTTTCTTCTTTTGCTAAAACCCAAGGCATTGTTTCATCTATATATTTATTTGTTCTAGAAATCGCCTTCCAAGTTTCTTCTAAGGCATTATTGATATGATAATTTTCCATATATTCTTCTGCCTTTTTAATATACTCGATTGTGTCTTTTTCTAAACTTTCATCAAATTCAGTAACATGTCCATTATATTTTGGAATATTTCCTCCAAAATATTTGTTTATCATTCCTATTGTTCTGTTTAATAAATTTCCTAAATCATTACATAAATCAAAATTATATCTTTCTATAAATCCCTCTGGAGAAAATACCGCATCTTGTCCAAATGAAAATTCTCTAAGTAGGAAATATCTTGTAGCATCTAAGCCGTATTTTTCAACTAACATTTCTGGATATACAACATTTCCTTTAGATTTTGACATTTTTCCATCTTTCATCATTATAAATCCATGTGCATATATTTTCTTTGGTAATGGTAAGTCAAGTGCCATTAAGAAAATAGGCCAATATATTCCATGGAATCTTATTATATCTTTTCCTACTATTTGAAGATTTGCAGGCCAGTATCTTTTTAGTAAAGAATCATCTTCCGATTCGTATCCTAAAGCCGTTATATAGTTAGTTAGAGCATCTAGCCAAACATATATAACATGTTTTGGATCTTTTAATACCTTTATTCCCCAATCAAAACTTGTACGTGTAACGCATAAATCTTCTAGTCCTGGTTTTAAAAAGTTATTAAATAATTCATTTTTTCTAGATTCTGGTTCTATAAAGTGCGGATTTTCTTCATAAAATTTTATAAGTCTATCTGCATATTTCTTCATATTGAAAAAATATGATTCTTCTTTCATTTTTCTTACATCTCTTCCGCAATCAGGACATTTTCCTTCTACTAATTGTGTTTCTGTAAAATAAGTTTCACAAGGAGTACAATACCATCCTTCATATTCTCCTTTGTAAATATCTCCTTGCTCCATTAATCTATCAAATAATTTTTCAACTGAATCAGTATGTCTTTTTTCTGTTGTACGAATAAAATCATCATATTGAATATCCATTAGCTCCCATAGTTTTTTTGCATGTTCGGCCATTTCATCTACATATTCAAGTGGTTCTTTACCATTCTTAATAGCCACCTCTTGAATCTTTTGCCCATGTTCATCAAGCCCTGTTAACATTCTTGCATCATATCCTTTAAGTTTTTTATATTTCTTTATTGTATCTGCAAGTACAGTAGTATATGCTGTACCAATATGAAATTTACCACTTGGATAGTAAATTGGCGTTGTTATATAAAAAGTTTCTTTACTCATTTAAAGTCATTCCTTTCTTTATTGTACAATTTATATTAAAAAAAAATTATATAATATCAAACATGTTACTGATATTGTAAAAGTTATAACTTTTGCAGTATCAGTAACAATGCTAATCATACTGATTATTTTTAATTATATTTTACTCCAAAACCAGTCTAAACTATTATCAATACTTTTTTTATTTCTATGTTTAGCTTCTATATCATCTACCCACAAGTATCCCAAATATGTTACAATTACAAATCCAAAATCATATAACATAGATGTAGAAAGTACCACCTTTTGAGTTTCATATAAATTTCCAAAAGCAAATAATTGTATCGTATGTATTATAAGTAATGCTAGAGTTAATACTAAGGCTATTGCTGGAGCAACTGCCCTTTTTATTTCATGTCCTAAGAATATAGCACATATTATACCTGCTAAACAAAGAACAACTGTTAATGGTTGTGTTAAATCAATTACTGGCATTTTTTATCCTCCCTTTTCTTTAGTAAGTTAATTACTTTTATATTATATATGTTTTTATATACATTTTGCAATACTTTAGCTTAACTTTGTGTTATTTCTTTTGTTTCTTCTTGTTTATCTTCTTTTGGTTCTTCCTCTTTTATATTTTCTTGTACTTCCTCTATTTTCTCTTCTACTTTTTCTATATCTTTAGATTTTGTATCTTCTTGCATTTCTGATGTTATCCATTTTACAAGATTTAAGTTTTGTGCATCTAGTACCATTTCGTGTTTTGGCATTATTCTAAATGTATATCCATAGTTTCCTCCTGCTGTAAGAGCTATTTTTGCTACATAAATATTGCTATCCTTAAATAATTTATCCATTTCTGTAATTTTTATGTCTTCTAAAACTCCATTATCTAAAACTTTTCCAGAATAAACTTGTACTGAAATATTTTTTGGATCTATATTTTGAAGGTCTACTTGACATCTTACTTCTATATTATTTCCTGCATCTAAAGTTACATTATTTAAGTTGTTTAACTGTATTATTTTTATATTATCCCACCTAGTTTTTATACTATCTATCCATTCATTTAGTCTTATTACATTTTCTATATCCGAATAGTATTTATTATATAGATTGCAAAGTGGTAAGTATAGCTTTTCTGTATAATCTACTAACATTCTAGCTGTGCTATATTGCCAACCTGTTGAAATTATAGAATTTTTCATTAGTCTTACCCAGTTTTCTGAGAAATTTTCTCCTTCTCTTCTATCATAATATGTAGGTATTATTTTATTTTCTAAAGTATCATATATACTTTGGCAATCTTCATTGTCTTGTATATCATAAGAATCATATTCTTTATTCTTTCCAATTATCCAACCATTTTCTTTATTGTAGCCTTCTACCCACCAACCATCAAGTATAGAAAAGTTTAATACTCCATTTATAGATGCTTTTTGTCCACTTGTTCCAGAAGCTTCCATTGGTCTTCTAGGGTTATTTAGCCATACATCAACTCCACTTACTAAATATCTTGACATAGCTATATCATAGTCTTCTAATAAGAATATCTTTCCTTTAAATTGTGGTTTCATAGAAAGTTCATGTATTTGTCTTATTAGTTCTTGTCCTTCTACATCTCTTGGATGTGCTTTACCTGCAAATATTATTTGCACTGGTGTTTTACTATTATTTAGTATTTCTGTTATTCTTTCTAAGTCTCTAAATATCAATGTTCCTCTCTTATATGTTGCAAATCTTCTTGCAAATCCTATTGTTAGTATATTTGGATCTAAATGAGATACTATATCCATTATTTCTTCATATCTCATTCCATTTCTTCTTAATCTACTTATAGTATTTTCTCTTACAAGTTTCATAAGTTTTACTTTTCTTTCATAATGTGAATTCCATAATTCTTTATTTGGAATATTATTTATCTTGTTCCAAGTATTTTCTAAATGAATATTGTCTTGCCAATATGGTGTTAAATATTTGTTATATAGTTCTTTCATTGTTGGTGCAAGCCAACTACATGTATGTACACCATTTGTTACATGTGTTATTGGAGATTCACTTGCTGAAATCTCTGGCCATACATCACTAAATAATTCTCTTGAAACTCCTCCATGTAACTTACTAACTCCATTTTTCTTTCCTGAACATTTAAGAGCAAATATTCCCATATTAAATCCTGGTTCCATTTCTTCTTTAGGATTCATTCCTAGTCTTAAAAATTCTTCTCTTTCTATTCCAAGTCTTGGCCAGAAGTTTTTGAAATATTTTTCCATAAGTTCTATTGGGAATATATCATTTCCTGCTGGAACTGGAGTATGTGTTGTAAATACAGTTTTTGAACATACAACACTCATTGCATTTCTAAATGATAATTCTTTTTCTTCTACTAATTTTCTTGCAAGTTCAAGTATCAAGAATGCTGAATGTCCTTCATTCATATGATATACTGTTGGATTATATCCTAGTTTATCTAATAAATGCGTTCCAGCCATACCTAAAACTATCTCTTGCCTTATTCTGGTTTCTTGGTCACCACCATACAAGCATTGAGTTATATCTTTAAACTCTTGGTCTACATTTTCTTCTATGTCTGAATCTAAAAGATATAATTTCACTCTACCTACATTTATTTGCCATACTTTTAAATATAGTCTTTTTCTTTGAATTCTTGATTCAATTATTAAATCATTTCCTTTTTCATCTTTTACAGATAGAATAGGAAGATCGTCTAGTTCTAAATCTCTATATACATTTTCTTGTCTTCCAGCTCCATTTATTACTTGGTGAAAATATCCTTTTTTATATAATAAACCAACACCAACAAGAGGTATACCTAAGTCACTTGCTGCTTTTAAGTGATCGCCTGAAAGTATTCCAAGTCCACCTGAATATATTTGTACTATCTCATCTAAGCCATATTCAGCTGAAAAATATGCTATTAAATCATTTTTATTTTCTGGATGTTTTTTTGAAAATAGAGTACTTTTACTATTCATATAGGCCTCAAAATTGTTTACTACTCTATCATATTCTTTTAAGAATTCATTATTTTTTGAATATTCCTCAAGTTTTTCTTGAGGTACTAATTTTAAGAATTTAACTGGGTTTTTGCCAATCCCTTCCCATAAATCTATATCAATCATCTTGAATAGTTTTAAAAAATCACTATTCCAAGACCACCATAAATTATTTGCAATTGTAGATAATTTGTCTATTCTCTTTGGTAATTGTGGATTTACTGTTATCTTATTAAATAAGTACATAAAAAATTTCCTCCCTTGTATATTAAAAAATGTTTTCCTTAGTTTTTAACATATTAATTATCTATTAAAATTCAAAAAATGTCAATAAAAAAACTCACTTTATTGTGAGTTTTTTTATTATTCTTATTTCGAATATCCTGTTTCTTTGATAAGTGCATTACTTATACTTTGTACTGTACTTGATACTTGATAATCTTGCTCATCAAATAAAAATTCATGTAGTTTTTTTACATTTTCTGCTAGGTTAACTGGTGCTCCATACCATACTCCATGTGGCTGATATCCTCTAATATTATAAGGCCAACCTGTTGTTTCTTCTATATCATAAGAAGCAACCTGTGTAAGTAGTCCAATTATATCATTTGTTGATATATTTGTTGAAACTGCTGGAAGTATTTTATCTGCTAAACTATTTAATTGCCATACATTCATCTTTTTAACTTTGTCAAACACTAAGTTAAGGACTTCTCTTTGTCTTTCTGTTCTTTTATAGTCTCCTCCACTTGTATATCTTATTCTAGAATATCCAAGGGCTTGAACTCCATCTAAATGTTGTTTTCCTGGAGTTGTTACATGCGCTGAATTATGTCCTGTAACTTCATTTATTTCATTTATATAGTCATTTATATATTTTGTTTCTTCTTTTGTTATATCTATATCTACTCCACCTACTGCATTAATAACATCTACAACAACTGCAAAATTAACTGTTACAAATTCTGATAAATTCAAATCTAAGTTTGTGTTTAATGCACTTAGTGAAGTTGCTGGTCCTTTTGAATAAGCATGCGTTATTTTGTCAAATGATTTTCCTATTTTTAAATATGAATCCCTATATACTGATGCTATTTTTACTTTTTTGTTATCTTGATTTATAGCAACTATCATTATAGTATCACTTAATGTTCCCTCATAACTGTTTTTTCTTGAGTCTACTCCATATAAAACTATATTTCTAAATCCAGTTGCTCCTTTAATGCCTTCATTTACCTCAATCTCGTTTTTGTCTATTTTAATATTCTCTATTTTACCAAATTTACTATATATAAATCCTATTGCTACTCCTACTAATATAACTATTATTATAAATAATACTAATAATATTCTTAGTATTATACGTGCCTTGCTTTTCTTTTTCTTCCTCTTTTTTTTCTTACCATTATTATTATTTCTTAATGATTTTGGTATATCCTCTTCATCCATATCTCCCATTCTCATTCGTTCTTTTGCCATAAAAAACCTCCTTAAGTGATTACATCCCTTTACCTTGACTTTAATTATATTCCATATTTCTTCAAAAATCAACAAAAACGCACAAATTTAGTACGTTTTTGTTCCTATTTTTTCTGCAAGTGTTGCAAATACTGCGTTTTCTTTTTCTTACATTTTATTTGGCATCTTAATGCCTAATAAATTTGCTCCATTTTTTAGTACTGTATTTACCATATATGTTAAATACAATCTTGCACTTGTTTTTTTCTCATCATCAGTTAATATTTTATTATTATTATAGAAAACACTATAATTTTTAGCAAGTTCTATTAAATATTTACTAAGTAAATATGGTTCATTTTTTTCTGTAACGTCTTTAAGTACTTCTTCAAAATTGTATATATTTTTTAATACTTCAATACTTTCTTTATCTAATAGTTCTTCTATATCTACTTTTTCTATACTTGGTATTTCTTTTGCATTTTCTAAAATACTTTTAGTTCTTACATATATATATTGTATATATGGTCCTGTTTCTCCTTGAAAGTTTAATATAGTATCCCAATCAAAAATTTCGTCTTTAATTCTGCTATTCGCTAAATCATTAAATATTATTGCACCTATTCCAACTTTTTTTGCTATATCTTCTTTATCTTGTATATCAGGATTTTTTTCTTCCAATATTTTTCCTGCTCTTTGAATTGCTTCATTAAGTAAGTCTTCTACTTTTATAACATTTCCTTCACGTGTAGACATCTTTCCTGATTTTAAATGTACCATTCCATAAGATACATGTTCTAGTCCATTTATATATTTTTCATCTATTCCAAGTAATTTTGCTACTTCAAATATTTGCTTAAAGTGCAAGTTTTGTTCATATGCTACAACATATAAACATTTATCAAAGTTATATTCTCTTGTTCTATAAAGAATCGCTGCTAAGTCACGTGTTGCATATATACTAGATCCATTTGATTTACAAATTATACATGGTGACATATTTTTATCACTTAAATCTATTATTTTTGCACCTTGTGATTCTTCTAGTCTTCCTGATTTTTCTAATAAATCAATTATTTCTTGCATTTTGTCTGCATAGAATGCTTCTCCATTTAATGAGTCAAATTTTACATCTAACAAATCATATATTTTATAGAATTCTTTTAGACTTAATTCTTTTAATTTTTCCCATAATTTAACTTCATATTCTGCTTTTTCTTCTAACTTTTTAAAGTTTTCTCTACAAAGCTCTAAAACTTCTTCATCTTTTTTACAAAGTTCATTAATTCTTACATATATATCTGTTAAATCTTCTATTGGCTTTTCAAAAGTATATTCTTTTTCCCACCTTTTATAGCCTTCTATCATTTTACCAAATTGCGTTCCATAATCTCCTAGATGATTAATTCCGAATTGTATTATATCCTAAATACTTATATGTATTATATAATGCATTTCCTATTAAAGTTGTTCTTAAATGTCCTATATGGAAAGGCTTAGCAATGTTTGGAGAAGAATACTCTACAATGATATTTTTTCCTTTACCATATTCTGATTTGCCATATTCTTCATTTTTTATATTAAATTCTTCTATCACTGTCTTTGTTAATTCTTCTTTTTTTATATAGAAATTAAGATATCCGATTTACAACTTCTGCTTTTTCTATAACACTAGAACTTAAATCTAATTTTTTCTTTATTTCATCTGCTATCATTTGTGGTGCTTTTTTTAGAGTTTTGGCAAGTCTAAAACATGGGAAAGCATAATCTCCCATGTTTTTTTCTCTTGGTGTTTCAATACCTTTTTCAATTTCTGTATAATCTATATTAATTGTTTCTGCAATTTTTTTAGCTATTTCCTTCTTAAAATTTATCATTATTCTAGTCCCCCAAAGAAATTCCTATATTTCTAGCAGTTTTTACTAAGTCATCATCCATTGTTACCCTTCTTAAATTACTTTCCTTGGTATTTCCTGAAACAGCTCCTATTTCTTTATTATCTCCTACAACATCTTCTAATGGCACATAATCTAGTTTGCCATTTTTAAGTACTGTTAGTACTCCAAATTTTCCTTCTAGTGCAAGTTCCATTGCTTTTGCACCATATTTTGTTGAAAGTACTCTATCATAAGCTGTTGGTGTTCCTCCTCTTTGCATATATCCAAGTGTTGTGTTTCTAGCTTCTAATCCTATTAATTCTTGAAGCTCTGCTGCAACTTTTTCTCCTATACCTCCAAGTTTTGTATTGTCTACACCTTTTCCATTATTTCTTACATTTTTTACTGATAATGTTCCTCCTTTTGGCACAGCTCCTTCTGCAACAACTACAAGACTAAATCTTTTTCCTTTTTCTATTCTCTCTTTTATTTTATCTGCAACTTTTTGTAAATCAAATGGAATCTCTGGAATTAATGCTACATCTCCTCCTCCTGCTATCGCTGATTCTAATGCTATCCATCCTGCATATCTTCCCATAACTTCTAATACCATTATTCTATGATGTGTCTCTCCTGTTGAATGCAATCTATCTAATGCTTCTGTTGCAACAGACACTGCTGTATTATATCCGAATGTGATATCTGTACACGCAACATCATTGTCTATTGTTTTAGGTACTCCTATTACGTTTAATCCTTTTTGATAAAAGTCTCTTGCAGATTTTTGTGTTCCGTCTCCTCCTAATGTAAATATACAATCAAATCCATCTTTTTTCGCATTTTCTATACATACATCTGATAAATCTACATATTCTTCTTGTCCTTTTCTTCTACTTTTATAATTAAATACATTAGCATTTGTAGAAGATCCTATTATTGAACCACCTTTATATAAAATTCCTGAAGCATTTGAATATGAGTCAAGTTCTATATAATTATTCTCCAGTAATCCTTTGTATCCCTCAATTATTCCATAACATTTTACCCCATGGTTTTCTGCTGTTTTTACAATTCCTCTAATTACTGCATTAAATCCTGAAACATCTCCTCCATTTGCTAGTATTGCAACTTTCTTCATTTTTTACCTCCATTTGAGCTAAACCATAGCTCTTAAAAATAATCTTATATTTATAATCTATCTATTACTCTTATATTATACCAATATTTTGTAGAAATACAAGTTTTTTTTTAATAATGTCAAAGACAGAGCGAAATTTCTTCCGCTCTGTCCTTTTTATGATACTTATAATTCTTCAAGTATCATTGCTTCAAGTGAATCAACATAACTATTTCCTATTGTGTTACACATACTAAATACCATTTGGGACTTCTCTAATATGCCATACTGGCTAATCTCTAGCTTTCGTTCGCTTATATTAGCAATATAAATTAGCCTTCTATTCGCCTTCCTTCTTTCAAGGATACAAATTTCTCCATCAATATGGATTACACCAAAATCTGCATCTTTTAAGAATTCTTTCTCTGAATTTCTAAATTTACCTAATTCTCTAAAGAACTTTGTTAGCTTCTTGTCACGTCTACCCCAATTAAAGGGTTTACGGCAAAATGCATCCTTTTGCCCACTTATTCCACTTTCATCACCATAAAATATAGATGGAATTCCTGGCAAAAAGTAAATCATTGAATATGCCAGCATTAGCCTCTTACGTCCAAGCAAATACTCTTCTCTGGTGAGTGTATCATGCTTGCTTTGCCATTCCATATCATGATCATCAACTTCTGAACCTGCAAGCTTTGTAATTGCTCTGACAGTATCATGACTTGTCACAAAGTTCATGAGTGAATATGCAATTTCTCTTGGATAGTTTTCCAAAAAGATTGTGATTAGAGTTTCTTTCAAATGATTTGCCCAAGCTCCGCTATACCTAATGTATGCAAGGATGGCATTCTTTACAGGATAATTCATAACTGAGGTTAGCTGATTACCCAAGAAGTATTCCATGCGGTGTCCATAATTACATTTGTTGCTCGCATCTTCCCAAACTTCTCCAATTATTGTAATTGGCTTACCATTCCTTTTTACCGCCTCATATACAAGGTTTAGTGTAAAATTTGGTAGTTCGTCAGGTACATCTAACCTTAATCCGTCAATTCCTAAAGAAAACCAATAATCAATCACTCCACTTTCGCCAAACATAAATCTTTGGAAAGACTGAGAGTTTTGATTTATTGTTGGGTGTTCTACAAATCCCCACCATGATTTATATTTTTCTGGATATTCTTTAAAACAATACCAATCATAGTAAGGACTTTCTTTTGAATTGTATGCTCCAAGTTCTGGATACCGATTATACTTGTTGAAGTATACACTATCAGCACCTGTATGATTTAGCACTGCATCAAGTATAACTATCATACCAAGTTTGTGGGCTTTTTCAACCATCTCTCTGAAATCTTGCTCTGTTCCCAAAAGTGAATCTATTGTTCTGTAATCTGCCTGATCATACCGATGGTTACTCGCTGCAAGCCAAATGGGATTAAAATAAAGTACCGTTACTCCTAATGACTTAAGATATTTTAGTCTATGGATAATGCCTTGCAAGTTTCCTCCAAAGAAGTCCTGCCCAATTTGATTTTGCTTATAGAATGGCATTCCTTCCCATACCCTATACATTCTGTCTGCTGGTGGATTTTTTACGTCTCCATACTTGCAAAATCTATCTGGGAAAATTTGGTACATAATACCATTTTGCATATTGGAATGAGTTTCAGTTGCTTCATATACTGTAAGTTGCCAATTTACTCCTTCCTTGTTTTCACGAATTTCTCCCTCAAATGAGCTTGAACGCTTTTGAACAAACTTAGGCGTTCCATAATCATCTACAAATGAGAAATAATATTCATGGATGTTTACGTCTTGGAACTTTACCTCACACTCAAAGATTACAACTTCTTCATTTTCACCTTTATACTGCATTTCTACTGCAAAATCTTTTTCAGAATAGAATTCCTGAAAGATTACCCATGCTCTTGTAGGGGTATATTGCTTTGGAATTTCTAGCCGAAGTTTTACACTTTCACCTGCCTTCACGCATCCTAATGGATTTTTATAGTGTGTTTGCCTGCTGTCAAATACTACTCTCATTGAAGCTCAAACCTCCTTGTTATACAAACACATAGATTTTATTACAAGACTTATATTGTCAAAATATCATATTGTAAAATTTTTGTCAACACAAAAAACGAAATAGAAAATTTCTACTTCGTTCTTTGTTATCTTAAATCTTATCCAAATATTCCTTTTTTCTTTACTGGAGGTTGTTCATTCATTGTCTTAGCAAGTTTCTCAAATAATTCTCTTTGCTCTTTTGAAAGTCTTTTTGGTGTTTGAACTATTACTGTAAATATAAAGTCTCCTTTATAATTTCTATTTATACTGCTAAAGCCTTTTTGCTTTATTCTAAACTTAGTTCCTGTTTGTGTTCCTTCTGGTATCTTAAACTTTTCTTTTGTTCCATCTACCATAGGTATTTCTAGTTCTGCTCCTAAAGTTGCTTGTGTTACAGTTACTGGTATATCACATAATACATTATCCTCTCTTCTTACATATATAGGATTATGTTTTATATGTACTACTATATATAAATCTCCTTTAGGACCACCATTTTGTCCTGGTGCTCCTTCATTTCTTAACACAACAGTTTGACCGGTCAGCTATTCCTGCTGGTATATTTACTGTGATTTTGGCTTGTCTTCTAATTTTTCCTTTGCCTCTACATGTATCACAAGTTTCTTTTATTATTTTACCAGTTCCTCCACATGTAGTACATGTTCTTGAAGTTTGCATTTGTCCAAATAAAGTTGTTTGAATTTGTTTTATTTGTCCTGTTCCTCCACACATAGAACATGTTTCCACTTTACTTCCAGGTTTAGCTCCAGTGCCATGGCATGTATCACATATATCTTCTCTATTAATACTTATTTGCTTTTTTACTCCTAAAAATGACTCTTCAAAAGTAATTTCAACATCATGTCTTAAATCTGCGCCTTTGCTTGGTCCATTTGATGCCCTAGAAGTTCTTCTTCTTCCTCCTCCAAATATTGAAGAAACAATATCATCTAAATCTATATCGAAGCCATCAAAACCAGAAGTAGAATATGAATAATATCCTCCTCCTGGATTACCTCCTCCAAATCCTTGTGGTCCATTATGTCCAAATTGGTCATACATGGTTCTTTTTTGTTTATCTGATAATGTTTCATAGGCTTCGTTTACTTCTTTAAATTTAGCTTCTGCTTCTTTTTTATTATCTGGGTTTGCATCAGGATGATACTTTTTTGCAAGTCTTCTATATGCTTTTTTTATTTCTTCATCTGTTGCAGTCCTTTCTACACCCAAAACCTCATAATAATCTCTTTTTTCTGCCATTTTAACCTCCTAAGGTTTCTATCCTCATCTTAAATTTTTATTGTATTATAATAAACTATATTATCTTTCATTTCCATCAAGTTGAGTTTCCTTACGTTTTTCCATTGCCTCTTTTGCCTTTTTTATTCTTTCTATGATTTGGTCTATCTTTCTTCTCTCTTCGTCAGTTTCTGCATCTTTATAAGTATCTCCAAATTCATTTTCTTCACCTGGATATATATTTTTTAACTCTTCAATATATGCTTTATCTATTACTGCAGAGCAATAGATAACTACTACGTACTCATATTCTTCAAAGTCCTCAAATATATTTTTTGGCTCCCTATATCCTTCTTGTGTTTCATCGACTAATACATAACCACAATATGTTAAAAAATCTGGTGCTGTCAATCTTTCTTCATAGAAATAATAAATATCACCTAATCCTATATCGGATATTATGTTATATGCAAGTCCCTTATGTCCGTTGACCTTTTCTTGCATATACTTTTTCTCCATTTGGAGCGATAAAATATTTTGTTTTATCATATTCAATTTCAAAATCTTCCATTTTGTAGTTCTAACCTTTTCTAAAATATATTGATAGGGCCGATATAGGTATCGACCCCTACATTGAATTTTATTTGTTGTCATCACTTTCTACATTATAGTCCGCATCATAAACATTTCCATTTTCATCTTGAGTTGGTCCATTAGCTGTTCCTTCTGCTCCTGCTGGGTTTGGATTTGCTTGTTTATATAGTTTTTCTGATAATTCATAGAATACTGAAGTTAGTTTTTCTGTTGCTTCTTTAATCTTATCAGTATCTGTTCCTTCTAATGCTTTCTTTACATTATCTACTTCTGTTTCTATTTTTGCTTTTTCTTCTCCACTAATCTTATCTCCAAGCTCTGTCATTGTCTTTTCACAGTTATATACTAGACTTTCTGCATTATTTCTAACTTCGATTTCTTCTTTTTTCTTTTTGTCTTCACTAGCATGTGCTTCTGCATCTTTTACAGCTTTATCAATATCTTCTTCTGAAAGATTTGAGCTTGCTGTTATTGATACATTTTGCTCATTTCCTGTTGCCATATCTTTTGCTGATACGTGAACTATACCATTTGCATCTATATCAAATGTAACTTCAATTTGTGGTACTCCTCTTGGTGCTGCTGGAATTCCTGATAATTGGAATCTTCCTAATGTTTTATTGTATGCAGCCATTTCACGTTCACCTTGTAATACATGTACTTCTACACTTGTTTGACCATCTGCTGCTGTTGAGAATATTTGTGATTTTTTTGTTGGTATTGTTGTATTTCTTTCTATTAGTTTTGTAAATACTCCACCATAAGTTTCAATTCCTAATGATAGTGGTGTAACATCTAGTAATAATAAATCTTGTACATCTCCTGATAATACTCCACCTTGAATAGCTGCACCAATTGCAACACATTCATCAGGATTTATTCCTTTATCTGCATCTTTTCCTGTAATTTTCTTAACTGCTTCTTGAACACATGGTACTCTTGAAGATCCTCCAACAAGTAATACTTTGTGTAATTCTGAAGCACTTATTCCTGCATCTTTAAGTGCTTGATTAACTGGTCCTAATGTTGCATCTACTAAGTCTCTGATTAATTCTTCAAATTTTGCTCTTGTTAATGTGATATCTAAGTGTTTTGGTCCTGTGCTATCTGCTGTTATAAATGGTAGGTTTATATTTGTTTGACCTACTCCTGACAATTCTATTTTAGCTTTTTCTGCAGCTTCTTTTAGTCTTTGCATAGCCATTTTATCTGTACTTAGGTCTATTCCTTGTTCTTTCTTAAATTCTTCTACTAAATATTTAATTATTCTTTCATCAAAGTCATCTCCACCTAATTTGTTATTTCCACTTGTTGCTAAAACTTCAAATACTCCATCTCCAATATCTAGTATAGATACATCGAATGTTCCTCCACCTAAATCATATACCATTATTTTCTTGTCTGTATCTTCTTTATCCATTCCATAAGCAAGTGCTGCTGCTGTTGGTTCATTGATTATTCTTAAAACTTCTAGTCCTGCAATCTTTCCTGCATCTTTTGTTGCTTGTCTTTGGCTATCACTAAAGTATGCTGGAACTGTTATAACTGCTTGAGTTACTTTTTGTCCTAAATAATTTTCTGCATCTGTTTTTAATTTTTGAAGTATCATTGCTGATATTTCTTGTGGTGTAAATTCGTCTCCTTCTATTTTTACTTTTTTGTTTGAACCCATATCTCTTTTTATTGATATTACTGTATTATCTGGATTTGTAACAGCTTGACGTTTAGCTATTTGTCCAACTAATCTTTCTCCATTTTTTGAAAAGGCTACAACTGAAGGTGTTGTTCTATTTCCTTCTGCATTAGCTATTACTACTGGTTCTCCTCCTTCCATAACTGCTACACATGAATTTGTTGTTCCTAAGTCAATTCCTATAATCTTTCCCATCTCTTTTTTCCTCCTTTTAAATTCCAAAACAATGAAAAGCTTCGTACTGCTGTGTCAATCTGCGTTAAAAACTTTTCAACATACACGAGTATAGTTTCAAAGTATTTTAACTTGATTTCCTTGCATTACTCGCTTTTGATTGTTTTTTGATTTTTTATTATTTTAATATATTTTTATTTTCTTTTGTAAAATTTATATAAATTTAAAAAATTAATAACAATTATTTTAGTTTGCAACTATAACCATCGAATGACGTAATACTTTATCTCCTAGTTTATATCCTTTTCTAAATTCTTCTTTTATTTCTTTTTCTCCTAATGTTTCGTCTTGTACCATACTAACTGCTTCATGTAATTCTGGATCAAATGTTGTTCCTATGCTTTCAATTTCTTTTACTCCAAATGCTGAAAGTACTTCCATATATTGTTTTAATACTAAATCTATTCCTTGCTTATAGTTTGTATCTTCTGTTTCAGCATTTGCTGCTTTTTCTAAGTTATCTAAGACTGGTAAAAGCTTATTTACTACATCTCCTAAAACTGAATTATACAATGTTTCCCTCTCTTTTGAACTTCTTTTCTTAAAGTTATCGAATTCTGCCATAAGTCTTTTTAGTCTGTCAGTTGTATTTTCAAGTTCTTCTTTTAGTTTAACTGTTTCTATATCTTCATTCACGATTTCTTCCTTTATTTCTTCTTGTTTTTCATTATCTTCCATAGTTTTCCTCCTAATCACTAAAATTATTTATTTATTTTTATCATCATCAAAGTTTTCATTTAATTTCTTACTAATATATTTCATTACTGAAATAACTTTAGAATAATTCATTCTCTTAGGCCCTATTATTCCTATTGTTCCTAAATCTTTATCTCCAACTGAATGTTTGAAACTTACTATGCTAAAATCTTTTAAATCTTCATTGTCATTTTCATCACCTATATATATTTGTATATCTTCTGCAAATCCTGTATTTAAAATATCTAGCATAACTTCTTTAGTGTCTAGTATATTTACAAAGTTTTTAACTAAATCTAAGCTCTTAAATTCTGGAAGTTCTAGATTTTTATTTGTTCCTTCTAAATATATTCTTTCTTCTTCCTCTTCTATTAATTTTTTCATTTGCTCTACAATTGTTCTTATTATGTTTATACTATATTTTAATTCTCTAAAGATATATTCTTCAAGTGGAGTATCTATTTTTTCAAGTGGTTCTCCTTGTAGTTTGCTATTAAACAAACGATTTAGTGTTTCAACTTGTTCAACCTCTATATCTTCATCAAATTTTATTATAGTTTCTTTAACCATTCCTGCATCTGTTACTATTATTCCCATAATCATCCTTGTTCCTAATGTAACAAATTTTATTTCCTCAATAATTTGACCTGTTGTTTTAGGTCCAATACTAACTGTTGTATAATGAGTGATATCTGAAAGTGTTGTTGTTGCAACTTTTGTAAGTTCTTCTATTCCATTAGCTTTTATTTCAAGCTTTTCTTGTATATACCTAATTTCTTCTAAACTAATATTGTCATATTTCAAAAGTTCATCTACATATAGTCTATACCCTTTTGCTGATGGCACACGACCACTTGAGGTATGAGTTTTTTCTAAGTATCCTGCTTTCTCAAGTTCAGCCATATCATTTCTGACTGTTGCTGAACTTATATTACTCTCATATTTATCTACTATTACAGCTGAACTTACTGGCTCTGCTGTTTCAATGTATTCATCTACTATTTCTTTAAGTATTTTTCTTTTACGTTCATCTAACATATCTTTGCCTCCATTAGCACTCAATATCTTGGACTGCTAATATAATATATCTTTTTTTATCACTTGTCAATACCTTTTGCTAATTTATTTTTATTTTTTTATTTCAGTGGCTTATAATTTTGCATGCATGTATTGACATTTGTAAAAGATTTATGCTAAAATTAATATAGTTTTTGGCCCATTGGTCAAGCGGTTAAGACGCCACCCTCTCAAGGTGGAATCATGGGTTCGATTCCCGTATGGGTCACCAATCAAATAATTCCCCTTTGTTTTAAGGGCTGAATGTCAATAGTTGGGGTGAGAATACCTGAAAGTATTTTCGTCTCAGCT